>CAZBLA010000135.1:0-2508 GCA_964492665.1 Microcaldota archaeon | reverse complement strand
AAAATCTTCTAAAACACCTATTTCTTTTAAAATTTCAATACCATAACTCAATCTCCTATCATCAAAAAAATCAACTTCAGAACCATAAATTTCAATTATTTGGTTTTCAATATCTTTTAGAGTATATTTAAATTTACTTAAACCTTGAGATGTTTCTTTAATATATACAATAAATGCATTAATTATGACAATTAGAGATGGATATAACAATTTTATTAATTCAGCCTTAAATTCTTTTTTATTTCTTTTTAATAAACCATAAAAGAAGTATCCCTTTGGACTTAAAGAATAATTTTCAACCAAGCCTAAACCTCTCGGAGTAATTAATGTATTCCTATGATCAGAAATTTTAGGATATATTTCTTTCATTTTTTCCATAAAATACCCTTTATTTTTTTGTTCTGGTTTTAAATTAAAAAGAGTTTCAATAACTAAGGTGATTAATTCAATATTCGTAGCTTCTAAATAAGTTGTTCCGCTAATCCTTAAAATATTTTCACGCTTATTTTTTTTAGATGTTTGATATATCAAAATCTCTTTATTTTCTTTAACTAATAAAATTTTTTTTACTTCTTTTGGGATTTTCATTACATCTAAAATACTCTTTCTGTCTTCTGGACAAGCAAAATAAACTTCTGAATCTTTAGTTACTACTAAACTAAATTCTTTTTGAAATGCATATTGATATGCTTGACCTATACCCCCTGCAATAGTTCCTGGATTTTTGGATCCTTTACATTCAATAATGTACTTTATCCTTCCATTTGAATAAGCAACAATATCACTAACACATCCATTTTTTACAAAAGAATATCCTCCTTCAATTGATGAAACTGATGAAACGTTAGGTAATGAAAGCAGATATTTCTTTATTGCATCCACAACTACAAATTCCTCCATAATATATTAATTCAAAGGAATATTTATAAATCTTTTTACCTTCTGTATAAATTAGTTACTTTCTCTTATATAAAAGTAATTATTATGCAAAAATATTAAATAAGAAGATATATTATAGGAATGGGATGTTAACAAATTAAGTGGTTATTTATCTTTAAGAGTTCAGAAAAAGAGTATTTAGAAATTTATTCTAAAAATTTTTTATAAGAATTTATTAAAGCTTGTTTGTTTGATTTAAACTAATCCGAAACTATCCCAAAATAAAGCTAAATTAAGTACTTCAAATACATACTAATAATATATTAGATATTCTCAATACTTTTGAGAACTTTATTGTTTTCCATTTTTATGTGATTATGCCTTCCATTATTATGGAAATATCACTTATTTTATGTTAAGATATCATATTCCATAATTACGGAATGAAAAAGGTGATCTGTTTGCGGTTTTCTTCCAAATTTATGGAAAATAGGGCTTTGTGGTGAAACCATCGGGATTAATAGTCAGAAACATATTAAAATAAAAGTTTTCTCTCTAAGGTAATATTTTATATCATATTTATGGAATTTTCATAATGAATTCCATTATTATGGAAATATGATAATGTGATCTTGTTGGGATTTTATAGATAATTATAGGCAACTTTTAGTGTTTTTACTCAAAAACCGATGCATATACTTACTCTCTAAAACAAAATTTATACCCTATAGGTATATTAATATCTACCAATATAAAAATGTAGCAGAGAGCAAAATAGCACAAAACATACCATTTCTAAAAGAATATTAGAAATACTAATATATTAATAGAATAATAATATATAACCTTATTCTAATAAATATTTAGATATTCTAATAAATTCATAGAATATTATATAAAAATTACTTATTCTAATATATGATGAGAAATACTAATTATATTTTAGAATTCTCACAAACTCAAATAAATAAAAAGTAATAAAAATAAGTGGGTTGAACAGTAATAGTTTAACAGTATTGATGAATCTCGAATACTTCTTATTTGTATATATTTTTTCTATGTCCAAGAGTTCTTATGAAAATTATTTTCTTATTCTCATTTATCTCGGCAATTATCCTATAATCCTCTACTCTTAATTTAAATTCTATCCTTCCGCTCAATTTTTTGAAGAATAAATGTGGGTTCTTTGTTGTGGTATCAATTTTTTTTATTATCCTTTTAGATATTGTTTTTTCAAGGCGTTCCAATTGCAGAAGTGCTTCTGAAGAATATTCAATAATATAATCCATTCTAAACTCCTAGTCGTTTTTTGATCTCAGCTGAAGTATAAGTTCTTCCAATATTTATGTCTAATAAACCTCGTAACAGTGATGCTCTAAATTCATCTGTATATGTACCCTCATCATCTTTTTTTGGTATTAAATTCATAAGTGCATTTATTATTTCATCATAAGTTGCATTTTTGTAAAATCTTAATTTACTTAATTTTTCCCTTGTTTCTCTACTTATTTGTATAGTTGTATAAGACATATATAATCACTATATAATCAATGATGTGTTAATATATAAATATTCTGGTTTGAAAATTAGGATGATGTATTAAACTTTTATAGTTATACTAACTTATCT
>CAZBLA010000134.1:0-2547 GCA_964492665.1 Microcaldota archaeon | reverse complement strand
TCGAGAGACATTTTAGTTTCAATTTCTATTATTTTTTCAACTGCGAAATTTGGGTGGTGAATAACATGAGCAATGGAGGAGGAGGTCAGTAATAAATACATTCGCAATGAACATCAGACATTGCATAGTTAGTTATATTCAGATCCAAAGTTTTAATTATTGTATTACTTCATACTTATTTTTCTTTATCAACTCTTTGTATTGGTAAGTATCCTCTTGAGGAATGATCCTATAACCTAAACATCCTACAAGAACTTTATCTATTATCAATGATGTTATTTCTACTGAATTGTCAAATATATTCAACAAGTTTCCTGATACTGTCTCTATATCTTCATTATTGTATATCGGAGATATAAAAATGAAACCTTTAGGTGATCCTATATCTCCTACTAGGATATACCTGTTTATTGGATTGTGCGTCTCTTTTATCATATGCATCCAAAACTTGTCTTTTATCCTGTTGAAGTTACCTATATGTATCTGTTTTACTAAGAATATAGCATCATACTTTATCGGAGGAGTTTCCATTGTTATTGTTGTTCTCTTTATTAATCCCTTCTTTGTATTTTCATAGTAAAGCAGGTTATTGTATGTGTATAAAGATGAACCCATATTTAATCCATACTTTTTGTCTATATCTATAAAACTTATCTTAGCATTTCTGTTCAATTCATACAAAATTGCCCATTCACTTGGCAAAAGTTGCCCTTCCTTTCTACGTGGTTGACCTTCCGTCCTATGCCATACTCTATTTTTAAGGTTTTTGAAGAATTCGTCCCTCATAGGAATATATCCATAAGCATAAGTGATATAACTCACAATCCACTCAGAAGGTATATCTGAAAGTAATTTGATTGACCTAATCTCATATAAAATATCCTCTAATTTTTGTGTATTATCTTCAAAAAAAATATACATGAAAAGATCATAATCACCGCGTGTAATAGCGACCAACTGTATCTGTGGATAACTTTCTAGTATTATTTTTAAAGCCGCATAATCCGGCTTTCCGAGCATAAATTTTACAAGCACATAATATCTGAAAAGATTAAAAGGTCTTGGACAAACCTCTATTGTGTATTTTATTCTATATTTTTCCTCGAGTTTCCTTAACATACGTTTTACTGTTGCATTACTTTTACCTAATTTCTCCGCAATTTTAGTTATAGGTATTCTTGCATCATTACTCAACATTTTCAATATTTCAATATCATCCCTTTTTGGGTTTATCAATTCTTCGAGAGGACCTTTTATTCTATTGTCATGAAGTTTTATCTTCTCCTCTATAGATTTCACATCTGTATATTTCAACAAACGCTTCGGTTCCCTTATAGTTCCATCTTCTAACACCCTGCCTAAATAAAGAGATGCTTGTCTTTTCCTTTTTGTTTTTGAATCAATAAATCTTCCTATTTCATAAAGATAATACTTACCCCTAAATTCTGCAATTGCAATGCTATGATTCCGCTCTCCTTCGAGTTTCTTCACTGTTTCGATTATCTCTTTTGGATACTCTTTTTTATATCTTTTCATAATTCAATTTATTAAATATGAACCTATTTAAATGTAATATAATTATAATTTTACAAAATACCTATAAATAAAGTTTAAATGTAGTATATTCTTAAAATTATTTTAGATATTTTCTATTAATACTATTAATTAATATTTTAAATTCAGAAAAGGTATATATAGGAGTTTGATTATAATACTATTGTGTTTTGGATGGATGGAATCGATATATACAAAATTAATATTTTTAGTGATTCTCTTTCTCTAAGACTATCCTCTATATATCCCAAATTTCATACGTGCAGGTGGTCCTTCCACCTGCTTTTTCTCCCTTTGTAACTATAAAAATAAATAATGGTGGATGAAAATGGAAAATGAACCAACAAAGAAGGAATATGCCTTTCTTAAGGCTTATCTCAGATATAAATTGAAAATGGATCCGAATGCACGTCGTTTCATAAAGGATGGTACAATAAACATGAATGGTAGACCATATTACCAATACTTTTTTTTTGAACCTAAAAAGTCCGCAAGGAGCGAAGATTTATCAAATCAAGTAATGTTACAGAGCAGCAGTGTTGATGAAGTTTATATACTTCCGGAAAAACCTGGAATACGTATAAGGGTAAGTTTCATCAAGGACAAAAAACCTCGTGGATTTGACAATTATCTGAAAAAGTTTGAGGGAAAATATGGGAGGTTATTGACATACAAAGACTGTCAAATAAATCCAAAGGATTTAGAATAAAAGTTTCTTTTTTATTTTTAGATATCTTTTGATATATTTTTTCATCAGTTTCAATACTATCTTTGATATAACTTATATCTTCTGCCCCTCCATTTTATACTTTTCATATTTCCCCCTATAATCAGATTGGACATATAAATAAATAACATCAATAGATGTATCGGTATAATAGTTATATTTCTACTTTCAGATCTGTCATAATCCTTTATGATACTTAGTATAACTGGAATAAGTGACATCCTCCTACACCTAAAGGTGTAGGCTTCCTCTGCATTTATGCAATC
>CAZBLA010000133.1:0-2570 GCA_964492665.1 Microcaldota archaeon | reverse complement strand
CAATAAACATACTCAACAGAGCTACTGCAGGGCATGCAGGAAGCTGCGCTCGGGAGATATGACCTCTACGACACAACAGGTATCGCAAGCCGCACCGCAGAACCTACCTTACAATCCGCAGAGGAAGCCCCTACTTTTACAGTAGGGGAGGATGTCACATTTAGTGTGTTATAAAAAAGAGTAGTTAAAAATGGACATGAAAAAAATTTACAAATCTTTTGTAACTATATACAAAAACCCTAAATACCTCCTAGTGAGCATTGCGGTTTCAATATTATACTATCTACTATTAGAATATTTGATAAAATTTCAAAACAAAGGGATATTCTTGTTGAATGTACCAATGTATCTGATATATACGCTGTCAATTGTGTCAGCTGTACTCGTAACTATATCCATCTATTTTATGAGAAATACAATAAAGAGCAAATCTAAACATTCAGGAGTATCTGCAGGTATAATAACAATTTTATTTGGAGGATTGATAAATGGCTGCAGCTGCTCGGCTCCCATATTGTTTTCGCTTGTGTCTATAGGAATAAGTACCTCATCAGTAATAATTCTTACTACTTTCATTTCAAATACTGCAATCTATCTATTCTTAGCTATGATCCTGGTTGATATAATAATAATTGTATACTATCTCAATAAACTCGGAAATCCGTCTTGCCTGCTGAAAAAGTAGAAGCATACAAAATAAAATATCCATATCTCATTATCGTAAAACTTTATATATGATTAAAACAGATATATTATTGGTGAAAAAATGAAATACACATTTTCATGTAGTGATATAGGTATGTCTTGTGACTTCAAGACCGAGAACGAATCAAAAGAGCAGTTAATGACTCAAATAACAGAACATGCAAAGTCTGCACATCAAATGGATCCTATGCAAGAAGAGATAAGAAATAAAACAGAACAAGCAATAAAAGAGGAGCAAGAAGCAGAACAACAAGAGAATGTACAACAGGAACCATCAGAATCACAGCAATAATTTTAATATAACAACCAAAAGTCCCCCGATTTATTTCGGGGACAGATCTGGTTATTACTACCCCTTTCAGTCTGTATCTTAATTTAGTATGACAAACCTCTATTTTTTTATTCGTAGGGCAAGAATACCACGACTTTCAAGTCGTAGATAAATTGCATATTACACTAAATCAGCAATCACAGTTTTCAGAACAGAAAAACTGGCAGATTGCAATCTTCAAACAAAACATACAAAAACAAATCCTGTAAAATAGGGCTATAAACGCATCAATAAACATACTCAACAGAGCTACTGTAGCGCATGCAGGAAGTTACGCTCGGGAAGATATACGGCACAACTATCGCAAGCCGCATCGCACTACCTTACAATCCGCAGAGGAAGCCCCTACTTTTATGGGAAGATATCACTATATGGTTATAAACTAACACAAAAACAGATGACGACACAATCAATAATCTATATCTGTTTTTCGGAATCCCTATCAACGGATCATATCATAATGTTTTGCTGATCCATAATAATATGCTCTTTGTAAGCGTATCGCGATTACCATGGAAATTGTGATCTGCATCTTTGATCACAATACCTTTCAAAGAAGGGCAATCTTCTTGTAGTTTTTTTATCGCATAATCTGCGGATATTCCTGCAGTATTCATGAAATAATCCTTTCCACCAAACACCACAAGCGCGGGCAGCTTTATCCTAGAGATATATATCATATCTTTCATTTTGTAATTGAATATCCTACTCTCCGGTCTTTTGGGATTTGCGATACTCAAGAACCTTAAAGCACTCACTATGGTATCAGGAGGCATTCCTGGCATAAGCGAATTTCCATGCCCTTTTACCACATTACGGGCAAACTTCACATTTCTGTCAAATTTCTTACCTTGCACTGCTCTCTCAAAATTATAATCATCAGCAGGAGACAGTAATACCAATCCTTTCACTCTACTGTCCTTTCTTTTTGACATATAATAAACTATTTTCTGGCAACCTGTACTGTGCCCTTCTAAAAATATGTTTTTATAACCTTTATCTACAAGAAACTTTATTGCTCCCTCTATATCATAAATGCAATCTTCAAACTTCTCCAGTGCAGAACCCGCAAAAAAACTTTTCCTCCTATTGCCTTTCACTCTCTCAAATCGGTTTATTATATAACTGCCTCTCATCTGTATCGACATGAATGCATACCCTTCGGATATTGCTCCATGTGACATTTCCTCTATTTCTGTACTTCCATAGAAATTGCCAGTCAATCCATGCACATGAAGTATTACAGTTGTTGCATTTTTTTTATTCGAAGATGATAATAAAGCATAATGCAGAACTCCGTCCGATGCCGAAAACTTTTCTATCGAAACATTTTTTATTGATGTAGTATTAAGCATTCAATCCACCATAACTCTCTTTTCTAAAATACTATTAATCTTCTTACAACTTTATCAGAAGTTTTGCTGAAAAACAGAATGTTGGATAGAAACAAAACGCTGCGCTCTCCTTCAAATATTATTCGTAGGGCAAGAATACCACGACTTTCAACAGTAGTTCCGAATGGTTTTTTAAAATA
>CAZBLA010000132.1:0-2636 GCA_964492665.1 Microcaldota archaeon | reverse complement strand
AAACAACAACAAGTATATTTAATTTCTAGTGTCCAATTTTATGGGAATTTAGGAATTTATGCTGTAACATCCTCCCACATGTAAACCTATGGACTTCCTTATATATTCATGCGATTAGTGCATATTACAAAGAACGCGTTTTATCGGTTCTCTGACAACTGCATTGGTTTGAGATATTACAAAATTTCTCTGAACCTAACTTCCCCTCTGTTCAAAGATAAATTTATTGAGTATGTTGATATAAACTTCACTTTTGGCCCACCTATAGAGATATAAAGATTATGATATTTCCTGCTATGAATTATTAACTGGAAGTTGAATTAAGAAGATTATTAATTAGATTGCTTCTCTTTAATAAATGTTAAATAAATGGAAAACATTCCAAAAAATAGGTGGGAAAGTTGATGTAAATAGTATTATAGAGAATTTGAATAAGATTGAAAAATTTGTACATAGGAAAATAGTATAAAAGGATATTTATTAAACATTTATTAAAACTTTTTTATGTTAATTTTCGTTTTTCGTGAATTATTGGATATTTAATCAGTAGTCCTAAAGATATTGTATTTTTGTGTCAAATACGTATCTATTTAATAATTAGGTAATTAATTTGATTGTGAAAAAGAAACATAAAGCAAAGAGTAGCAGTTATCATATACGTAATAAGATAATTCCAAGCATGTTAGCAGCGCTTAGCATAGCTATAATAGTATTTATCTTCGGAGTTATAAATTTTGATGCAAGATATGGTATCGGTGTATCTGCAGTATTGTTTTCATCTTTTGCATCCAGTGCTTTTATACTGTTTTTAGTCCCTAAATCAGATGCAGCTAAAATATCAAAATTTGTAAAGAGTTATATGATTGGTGGGTTCATAGGTTATCTTGGAATACTTGTAATTACATTCACTTCAATGCCGTTATATGTTGTAACAGCGATATTTATATTTATAACAATAATGATTATGGTCATAACAAGAAGTGAACATCCTCCCGGAGTCGCAATAGCATTTGCATTTATACTCTATCAATTAGATTTTTTTGGAATTATTATAGTAATATTAGGAGTTTTAATGTTAATATTTGTAAAGATGGTATTGGAGAAAATAGTATTTATTTTTGAAGAAGATGTTAATCGTATAGAACATAGGAATAAGAGATGAAAAATAATATGTTGAGATTATCCCATACCCAAAAACCCATAGCAGACATAAAGATGTCTCCGGAGGACTTTTTGGTTGAGGAGATTACAGAAAAGTTTAGAGTGTTAAATTTAAATGAAAGATTTTCAAAGAAGGATTTAGGTATAGAGGTGGAGGATAATGATAAAAATGTATTCTGTATGTTTGTTATGCAAAAGAGAGAGTGGAATACAGTACAAGCACTTAAAGAGATAGCTAAGAAAGTTAGACGTAGTTTTAAGTCTGTTGGTTTTGCGGGAACTAAAGATCGTAATGCCATAACTACACAATTATGCAGCATATACGGTGCAGATCCAGAAGAAGTACAGAGAGTGTCTATAAAAGACATAAAAATAAATTGCACATGGAAAGTGGATTATCCCATACACCTTGGTGAACTGGAAGGAAATAGATTCCATGTGAGTATGCGAAATGTCAAAGGAAAACTAGAAGATACATATTTTAATAAATATAAAATTTTTCCGAATTATTTTGGGAAACAGAGATTTGGGTCAAGGAATAATAATGTATCAGTAGGATTAAGGCTGTTGAAAGGAGAATTCGAAAAAGCTGCAATGACATTCTTAGTAGATACAAACAATGAATTAAATCAGGAAGCAATAGATGCACGAACCAGATTGGAAGAAGAACGTGATTTTGAAAAAGCATTGCAATATTTTCCTAAATATTTGAAGTATGAAAGGGTTATGATAAATTATCTATCAAAATTTGAGGGAAATTACGCAAATGCATTACGTAGATTGCCACGGCAGTTATTAATGATGTTTGTACATTCTGTAGAAGGATATATATTCAATAGAAGTATAGAAGAAAGAATAGGAGAGAATAGGATTAATCCGGAAAAGGGGGAGCAGATATGTAGGGTTGATGGATATGGATTTCCAGATTATAAAGAAGAAATATATTACTCAAACAATAAAAACGATAAATTTATTTTGGGAAACATAATAGGGTATGACACAAAAAAGTTAAGTGAATTGGAAAAATCTGTTCTTGATGAACTTAATATATCTGTAGAAGATTTTAATTTAAAGAAAATTCCAGAAATAAGGTGTAAAGGGGCAAGAAGAGTTATGTTTGCACCTTTTAAAAATTTTGAGTACAATGATATAAATAAAACTATGAAATTTGATCTTCCCTCAGGATCATATGCTACAATATTCTTGAACGAATTTATTAATTTTAAATAAGAAGAAGATTCTACTTATGAATTAGTACGCATCTTCTGTTTAGACAAGGAGGACTTTTTAGATATTATATTTTGTGAACTTTTTGTTGGTTGTAGAAACTTATAAATATTTCATATTCAATAGAAAAAGATGTGATTATTATGGGAATTAACAGAAATCAAAAAACAGAGGATAGTGAATTCAGTAGATTATGGAACAGTATACAGTAGTTCCGAAAGAAGATACCTAATTTAAAGATTTTCGTA
>CAZBLA010000131.1:0-2663 GCA_964492665.1 Microcaldota archaeon | reverse complement strand
AGAGGTTATGGCTAAGAAAGCGCTTGTTACGGGGGTTAGTGGTCAAGATGGGGCGATTGCTCCCGCAGATGTATGTAGCGCGTTGCCATGTTCTTTCTGATGGTGAACTACCGCGCACAGTGGTTGCACCAGTAAAGTGGTGCGCGGGGAGAGCGGCGTGGTCTAGGCTATGCGATGCTTGGAGTAATGTGACGGCGGCGTGGGAAAAAGGGGGAATAAGTAGCGTGCATATCTTGATATACGGGCTCAACTAAGGAGAAATAACAGAGCCTTATGTTCACCACGAGAAATATATAGCATATTTCTCGTGGTGAACACTTGACATTCAACTAATATATAATATGATGCCCTCGTTATGGCAAGGGTTTTGCGACTATCCTTTGAGGATCTACTCGTGTGGACGCTGCACGCAAACAGATGTATTTCATCATATAACGGCACGAGGAATGGGGGGAGAGAATATTTTTTGTTCAGATAGCGATAAGAGAGTTTTCCTGGATAAAATGAATGAGACCTTTGAAAGATATTCATTTTTCTGCTATGCCTTTTGTCTAATGGATGACCACTTCTATCTGTGTGGGCAGCGCCTGCCTCTGCGAGTTCGATCGCAGGCAGGGGCAAAGACGCGACCCCATAACCATGTTTACAATGACAGAGATAAACGAATGACCTTAAACATTAGACGAATGCTTAGTAATAATTCCTCGGTCCGCGTTCAACGTGCTTCAGTTTGACGAGGAAGTATGTGATGATTGGCATTTGTATGCAGTGGATTATTGTTTGAGCGTTGAGAAGCTTGGTTATAATGCTTATGTAATTCCAATGTATGTATATCATAGATCTCCTAGAGATTCAATGCCACAGGGATGTCACTCAATATTGGGGAAGCTGTTTAAAAAGCATAAGCAGCATTATGAGCGGATTTATACAGCCAAGGGGGATTGGAGCTTTTTTATCCTTTGAAAATCCAGAGAACTTGTAGGACCTTAAGAGCATGGGAAGGAATTATACTAGAGAAATTGGGAATGAAAGCGCAAGTAAAATGCTAATTTGGAAAGGTCAATGGTGGCAAGAAGTGACTCCTAAAGTGGCGATCATTGTCCTCAACTGGAACGGTTGGCGGGATACAATTGAATGCTTGGAGAGTATATTAAGAAATGATTATTTCAACTATCAGATTATTGTTGTAGATAATAATTCTTCTAACAATTCTATGGAATACATAAAAGAATGGGCAGAAGGAAGGCAAGAGGTGTTAACTTCAAAGGTAACACATCCTTTATATTATCTTTCTTATCCTCCGGTGAAAAAGCCAATTCCGTATGTTTACTACACCCATGAAGGAGCTGAGGAGGGTGGCAATGTGGAATTGGAGAATAGGTTAATGAATAAATTGATAAGCGAGAAAAGTAGGACTAAGTTATCTGTGCACTCGCCCATTTATCTATCTACGAACTATCCTTTGGTGTTTATTCAGACTGGGGGGAATTTAGGTTTTGCTAGTGGAAATAACGTAGGGATAAGATATGCCCTTTCACATAATGCGGATTTTGTATACGTTTTTAATAATGATATAGTGGCACCAAAGGATTTTATTTTAAAGACGGTGAATTTTTTTGAAGAGCAGGCTGAGGATGTAGCCTTAATTGGGCCCAAAATAATTGATGGCATAGATCTTTCTGATTGGCAATATCCGGTCAAAAAGAGATTTAGCTTAGGAGGGTGGTTTTATTTATTTTCCGGAGTAAGAAAGTTTTTTAAAAACCGTTTCTTGGATAATCGTTATCTTTATTCTGGAGGAGAAGTAACTGAGGTTTACGCTGTTCTAGGAAGTTGCATGTGTTTCAGAGCAAAAATGTTGAATGAAATTGATATGTTTGATGAGAGAACCTTCCTCTTCTGGGAGGAATTCATTATAGCTGAGAGATTCTATAGTAAGAAATACAAAATTATATATAACCCAAGAATTACTATCTTTCATAAATGGCATCAATCTTTTAAAAACATAAAAGCTAAATCATATCTCTATAATTTCGAATCAGAATTGATTTTTTTTAGTAGATATCGTCGTTTCGACTCTTTGAGTTTGATCATTATAAAATTTATTAGGATTATTCGTTTTATTCTTGGCCTACTTCTTTATAGAGATTTCAGAAACCTTAAGGTCATTAATAGGTTCATTAGGATCTTATTATTTAGTGTGGATAAATAAATGGTAGGAAAATCGTACAAGTAACAATTATCGTCATATTAATACCATTAGCCACTGCTTTGTTTTTCTAGAACCTAACTGGCTATATTTATCTTTTGACATTTTTCATATCACTTAGTGCTACTGCAGTTATTATATCGAGAAAGTTACCTTTGGTTTATAACTCAGTTCCTATTCTACTATACTGCTGATGGCGGGGGTGACCCTTGACTATCTATCGAGGCTGAAAAGGTTTCTAATACCCCTGTAAGGTAAGAGTTATTGTCAAAAGTGATGTTTAGACGGTTGAATCAAGCGGCGGCCTGATCCGACTTCTGTCACCTCTGTTCCATCCATGCCTGCGTGCGGACACGTACAGGTAGGTCTGAATTGGATTCTAGCTACCACCTTCGCCAGGTAATCGAAACCGCGTAACCGGTTCCACTTCTTCCCGGCACACTGCCCGGGTTTG
>CAZBLA010000130.1:0-2689 GCA_964492665.1 Microcaldota archaeon | reverse complement strand
TACCTATTCGTAATAAATACGGGTGGTTGTTTACCGTGAAAATCTATGTTAAGTAGCAAAAACAATGTTAAGACCGTTTATAATTACTGGAAAAAGTATGAAGCAAAAAGAAAAATTATCTTAACGTTTGAATCTATTACGGTCGACACATTACGAGATTTTGAATCATATCTAAAGAAAGAGAGCACGCCCAAAAGCACCAATACGATACACCGTATAATGAAAACAACACGTGCTTTTTGGAACCACTCAAAAAAAGAATTAAAAAGATTTGGCGAAATTGGTTATCCATTTGGGGACGGTTACAAGTTTCCCGGAGAGAGTTACGGCGACCCAATATACATAAGCAAGGATGAGCGTAATTTATTATTTAATGCCATATTACCAAATGAAAGGTTACGGCGTGTCCGTGATGTTTTCGTGTTTCAATGTTTGATTGGTGCACGTGTGGGGGATTTAATGAAGCTTACAAAAGCAAATATACAGGATAATGCTTTAACCTATATTCCACGGAAAACAATAAAGGGAGAACCTGTTATTGTACAAGTGCCTTTGCACTCGATGGCTACCGAAATACTCAATAAATATGACATCCCCGGCGGTAATTTACTACCTGTTATAAGCAGGCAGCGTTACAATGATTACATAAAAGAATTGTTTGAAGTGGCAGGCTTGACAAGGATAGTAATGCGGTTAAATCCACACACGCATAAAGAGGAGCATGTAAGACTTTGCGACATTGCTACCTCTCACATGGCAAGACGTACGTTCATAGGCAACCTTTACGGGAAGATTGATAACGGCATTATTATCAGTATGAGTGGGCATACTGAAAACAGCAGAGCGTTTTCACGGTACTACAATGTAAGCAGCGAATTACAGAAAAAAGCAATTGATAATTTATAAATATTAGGAAATGGATTATTTAAATATAGTGTTAGCTGGATATTCTAATAGTAATAGTAGAAAACATCTGGATAAATATTTTGTCAGAGAAGCAAAAAAGGCCGTAAAAGAATTTTTTGAAGCAGATGAATTTTTTGATGGTTGCATAGAAGCCATGAATGACATTGAAAAACATATTGAATATAGATTTAAAGACCGGAAAAATAAGGTAGGCTTAATGCTTATCTATGCTGAAAACGGTACTTTACGATATACTGATAACGACAAAACGAAAACAGATAAAGAGAGAAATAAAGAAACTATTGAGAATTGCAAACATGAGCTATCGAAATTACGTAAATCCGATTTTCCAGCAAATCTCAATCATATTGACGGGAGATATACCGGTACTTTGTCTTTTGAAGAGGTATTAACAATAAAAGAGGCTATTAATGAAGCACAGGACATGTACATAAATGGAAAGGCAGATAGGGACATGGGAGATAATGAAAAGGCAGAGCCGGAAAAGATAGAGCTATTGTTTGAACACATTTCAAAGTACAATAAGATAATGGAGATACTTGTTTCAAAAGGGCTTATTAGCCAAGGTACACACCTTTGGAAAGATGAAAAAAACGGAAATAAGGCTTATTTAGTAGCAATAATAAAAAACCTACGTACAAAAGGATATTATAAAAACAATGCCCGCCTAACAAATGAACAGATTGTCAAAATATGTAAAAAATCATTCGGTTGGGTAGTTGGTATTGATACCGTGAAAAAAACAAAAACAAATAGTTTTAAATTGGATTTTATCCCCCTTGCCTCAACAATCTAATAATACCCATCTTACACAGAATGCACGAGTGCATTCTGTGTAGCTAACATTCTGTATTCCAGTCTTTTTTGTTCTTTTATTTGTAGTCGAATTTAAAATTTATCGACTATGAATGATGTATTATTAACACCAATTAGGCTGAATGAATTAGAATTGTTAATTCAAAATTCAGTAGAAAGGGCAATGAAAGCTTGCGACCCTAAACAGATTAACACCCATGAACCCCAATCTTTCATTAAAGGTATCCATGGCTTGGCTAAATTTTTAGGCATTAGCCCTGCACGTGCCCAAAAATTAAAGAATGAAGGAGTTTTTCCCTTTTGGCAAGACGGGCGAACCTTGCTATTTGACCCTGAGAAAGTCAAAGAAGTAATGTTAAAAAAAGGGGAGGAATAAGCCATGAAAAATAAAAAAAGCCCACATTTGGACGATGCAGGCGAAGCAAATAGGCGCAACAAAGATAAGCATTTCCGGGCACAAACGAAAAGGGTATTTGCGGCATTTCACAGCCAACCTAAGACGATGCTCATGGTTTCAGTCGAAACAGGTATTTTGAGGGCTAACATCTGCCGGTACGTTGCTAAATTAAGGCAGTACGACAACATCCGACTGATAAGAAAAGGTATTTGTCCAATTTCCAAACACCGTGCAGGTTTCTATCAGATTAAAAAGGAGGTGCAGCCATGGAAGCAGTAAAATTGAACCCGGTATTTGAGCCATTGAGCAAGCCTGAAACGTTTATCAACCACATTGAGCAGCTGCAAAAAGACCGTGAGGCTGAAAAGGAGAATAAAGGACTTTTCAAAGTTATGCCGGCTAATAAATGGATTGAGCAAGCTAAAACCCGGCCAATTCCTAAAATGTTATTTGGAGAACTTTGGTTTGAAAATGAATTATGTATCCTTTTTGCAGACACTAATTTGGGTAAATCCACTTTAGCCGTACAGATTGGCAATAGCATAAGCA
>CAZBLA010000129.1:0-2721 GCA_964492665.1 Microcaldota archaeon | reverse complement strand
GCAGTAATACACAATCTTTTTAGGATGGGATATCCTTGATTTATGTCCCAAAGTCCAGCAAACTAAAAGAAAACTCCTAAATATCTAAAAGAACGTATTAAAATCTTAAAATCAGTGATCTGTATGTCACAAATAAGCAAACAAAATAACGGATCCAAAAAAGACTTTGTCCTACTCCGAACAGACACAAAAAATAACTCGCCACTACTAAAACAAAAAGTAACAGCTTTGAGACAATCTATATTATATAAACAAAAAGTCAAGAAACTCATCAATGATGAAAAAACTTTTATTTTGAAATTAGTTATGACAAAGCTTAATAAAAAAGTTATGGAATTGGAAGTTATGCAGATACCACTACAATTATACAACGAATCATTAAAACGAGCTAAAAACCAGTACAACAAATTCATAGATAAACCAATACAACGCTACGAAGAATTTTTTGAACCTGCCGAAAAACGGTATAATAACTTGATAAGAAAACCAAAAGCAAGATATTTTGAATCTATGAAACAAGTGGAAGAAGAACTTGATAAGAACTTCAATAAAATAGATGCTATGGACTTGACAGAAGAACAAAAAATAAAATTCTGGAAACATATTAGAAAAGATCATGAAGATTCTGCAAATATACCAAAACTAAGAAAACACTATCTACTATCTTTAAAACAAGCTAAAAACCAGTTCAAAAAAGATATGCGAAAACCGGATGAAAAGCTTGAAGAATCCAAGCAAACAGCCGAAGAACATTTCCAGAAAGATATGCTGATATCAAACAAAGAGCTTAAAAACTCTTTAAGAAAAGCCAGAGAGCAGCTTGATGATACGGCTGTATTACGATTAATCGAGCAACTATCTGAAAAATTCTTAGAGCAAGCTAAAAAAATCTCTGATGATGCAATTCTGCAAATAGAAAATATGCCTCTATCAAAAGAGCAGCTTGAAAAAGATCTGAAACAAGTTTGGAGGTATCATGTAAACTATACTACAAGACTACTTGAAGAACTACATACCTCCTATACCAGAATAGGAGAAAGTATCTAATAAGGTATACACTATCAATTATGCAGCACAAAAGTAACACATAAAAGAGCGTATTAAATACATTTCGTTTATTTGATTAACTGACAACTAGGTATTCTGTTCATATGTATAAACAAAATGAAGAAGTTATGTGATTATAGAGAGTAGGAGGCTCTGTTTCATTATTCTATTCGTAGATGCTGTAAGGACTAATTCATTAGATTACCGCTAAAGTCTATCTAATAATGTAAAGATAATAATTATAGTGAACTTTAAACAATATACCTATATATTTATACATATCACTATTATTACATAAAATTGTAATAAAAAGGATTTATATATGAATATAATAAATAATGATGAGGATAAACAGAAGAAAGCAGAATTAGAAGATATATTAATCGAACTGCTCTATTCCAAATATAAAACACTAGTATTTCATGGTGGTACATGCATATGGCGTTGCTACAATGGAAATAGATTCTCTAGAGATATCGACTTTTATTATGATGCAAAAAGATCCTCTGCAGAATGTTATACAAGCTTTGCAGATTTCTTCAAAGGAGCCGAGTTTATTATAAAAAACAGAAGTTATAACAAAGAAACAGGAACTATGCAGTTTTTAGTAGAGTCTACAATAAAAATGAAAATAGACATAAATCTTAATTATAGATATGGTATTCCAAAAGAATATTTAAGAGCAGATGGAAGCAAAATGATAGTTCTTGTGCTTACACCTATAAAATTGTTGAACGAGAAGATAGATACATATGAAGATAAACTATCCATTTCAAATGTATTCAGACAACCAGAAGTACAGGATCTCTATGACATATATCACTTAACTACCATAACCAAAAGAGATGCAAAAACTGCTCAAAGACTCTCTAATCTTTTGCAGTCTATACATAACAACCCACCACCAAATATACGCAGTTTGCAAAGTTTAATCCTATCCGGAATAGCCCCAACTTTCGATTTTATGTTAAAATCCATATATGTGTGGATAAAATGACAATCACAAAAGAAATACTAAAGAAGTTCTCGGACTACCCTACATTTAGCTACAATGATGTGGAACTGTATCTAACGAATAAAGCAAAAAATCCAAGCATCTCCAGGCTCCTTTCCCACTTAAAAAATAAAGGTCATATATACAGCATCCGCAAAGGTATATATTCTACAAAGATGGACATATCATTATCTGGATTCGCATTCCGTCCCTTTTATTACGGGTTGACATATGCGATTACAATACGTGAGCTATGGACCCAAGAATCTTCTCCTGAAATCATTACACTTAAAAGAGTGAAAAAAAATAATGTAAAGGTGTTTAATGGTAAACACATTGTAGCAGTCCACCATTCAAATCCAAAGTATTTTTTCGGGTATGAAAACGTAAAGCGCGGTAATATCAATATACCTGTTTCCGATCCTGAAAAGACATTGATAGATATGTTTTTTTATAAAAAAAGGATAGCGTTGCAGAAATATGATGATATTCTTAAAGTGTTGGACAGAAAGAAGCTCAAGCGTTACCTAAAGGTTTATGATAAGCACACCAAAGCAACTGTGAACAATTTTGTTAAGGAGTATGCATCTGCAGCAAAAAAAGGAATACTCGAAAATCCTTATTAACTTATAGCACCCCAAAATAATAAATATACATCGTGTAGTTCCGCTATTAAACTT
>CAZBLA010000128.1:0-2739 GCA_964492665.1 Microcaldota archaeon | reverse complement strand
GGCGATATAGAATTCACCAATAGTAGAGGAGAAATATTCGAGAAAGAAAAAGCAGATAATGCATTAGATGAAACGAAGAAACATATAAAAGAAATAAAAATGGTGAAGATAGAGAAAAAGGAGATGCAGAGATGGCCGTATCCTCCTTTCGACCTTACTAGTCTGCAGCTGGAAGCGAGTAGAGTATTCCATATGGATCCTTCGTTTACCTTGTCTGGAGCGCAATCGTTATATGAGCATTCATACATATCTTACCCTAGAACTTCTTCCCAGAAACTGCCTCCTACTCTCGGCCTTCCCAGAATATTGGCGGATATGGCAAAGAATCCGAAATATAGGGAGATAGCTAAACAGCTCATAGCAGAGAAAAGGTTTAGGCCTATGCAGGGAGCGAAAGTTGATGATGCACATCCTGCAATATTCCCTACAGGAATTGAACCAAAAAATTTGTCTGGGAGCGAAAGCAAGCTGTATGATTTGATAGTTAGGAGATTCCTCTCCTGTTTCGCTGAGCCCGCAGAGCTTCTCAAAACATTTCTCGCATCTGAAGTCGGGAAAGAAAGCTATCTGGCTTCCGCATCCAAAATTATCAAAAGAGGATGGTTTGATATTTACACATTCGTAAAGGTGGAAGACAAGGATTTTGATGTATTCGACAATAAAAAATTATATGAAGGAGAGGATTTGAAGATGGATGCGCTCCAAACCAAGCCACCCAGAAGATTTAGCAAAGCAAGCCTAATAGGTGAGCTAGAACGTATAAGTTTGGGAACCAAGGCGACAAGAGCGAGTGTTATAGATACATTGTTCAAGAGGAATTATATAGAAGGTTCCCCAATAACAGCAACGAAATTTGGGATGACCATATACAATGCATTATCCAAAAACTGCAGTATGATAATGAATATCGAAACCACGAGGACGTTAGAAGGGGATATGGAACTTATATCAAAAAAGATGAAGAGTGAAGATGAAGTGATAGATGAGAGTAAAAGAATGCTCCTTGAAGCATTAGAGCTTTTCGACAAGAATAAGAAGAAGATTGCAGATGATATGCGGGAAAGCTTCCGTGAAGCCAATTCCATAGGCACCTGCCCAAAATGTGGTGGTGACTTGTTAATAAGAAGATCGAGAGTAGGCAAACAGTTTGTAGCATGCTTGAGCTATCCGAAATGCACAAACACATACCCTTTGCCTCAGGATGCAAAAATTGTGTCTACTGGAAAGACATGTAAGGGATGCAAAACCCCTATAGTAATGGTGATACGGAGGAGCAGACCACCATTCGAAATAGATTTGGATCCAAAGTGTTTGGACCATCCGTTTACATTTGTCAAGCACAGTAGTAGTAAAGTCAATGAAAAAAGTAAAGATAAACCAATAAGAAAAATCAGAAAACCATATAAGGTAAAAAAGGTATCTAAAAAAAGAGAGAAGGTATCAAAGGATGTAGAATCCAAAAAAATCAAAAAGAATATTACAGCAAAAAAGATGCCGAAAAAAATTGGTAAAAGCAAATGATGTGTTGGTATGGTCATTAATAATACACTTCCGAGATTCTACAGAAATCTTAAGAGGGGTCCACAGATTATACTTCCGAAGGATATAGGAATTATAATTAGCCATTCAAACATAAACAAGGATAGTGTGTGCGTAGATGCAGGGACAGGGAGCGGGTGGTTGGCTGTCTCTCTGGCGAGAATATGCAAAGAGGTATATAGTTATGAGATACGGCAGGATTTCATAAGGATTGCAGAAAGGAACAAGGCCATAGCGGATGTATCTAATTTAACTATAAAAAATCAGAATGTATTGAAGGGTATAACGGAGAGGGATGTGGATTTAGTAGTCCTTGATATGCCTGATTCAGACAAGGCTGTTAGATACGCATATAAGGCTCTTGCTAATAAGAAGATTATAGTGGGGTATCTTCCACATATGGAGCAGGCGAAAAAATTTGTTAAGAAGCTGGAGAGATATAAGTTTGATAAGATTTACACGTTAGAAGTGATAATGAGAGATATACTCATAAGAGATAGGGGTACCAGACCTTCAACAAAAGGGGTTTGGCACACAGCTTATCTCACATTTGGTGAGAAGACCGAACAAAAAATTCGGTAACAGGATTTGATTTATATTAGATAAACAGATGAGGCGTATTATAAAAATACGCCTCTGGGTGGATGAGAATAGGGGTTGTCAATACAATAGAAAACTATGTAAAGACGAAATTAATTAGTACAATAATTATTTAAATGTTTCGTAAATTAGTTTTTATCTTTGTGGCATCTTCCCCTGCTTAAAAGTAGATGATTCCTCTGCGGATTGCAGAATGTGTTATGGTTCTGCGATGCGGCTTGCGATACCTGTTGTGTCGTATATCTTTCCGAGCGTAACTCCCTGCATGCCCTGCAGTAGCTCTTTTGAGTATGTTTATTGATGCGTTTGTGTCTCTGTCAATCTGCAATCCACATCTGTTGCAGATGTATGTCTCGATGCCGAGAACTATCTTATTTATACCTTCTTTGATAGTTCCGCAGTTGCTGCATTCTTGTGTTGTATTGTTTGCATCGACCTTAATTACCTTCATACCAGCACTTTCAGCCTTGTATGAAAGTTGTATTAATCGGTTCCATGAAGCATGATATATTGACTTTGCAAGGTTATGATTCTGTACCGTATTTTGGATATGGAGTTTCTCTACTGCAAATGAGGTGTAATTTGAGTTTACTAACCTGT
>CAZBLA010000127.1:0-2751 GCA_964492665.1 Microcaldota archaeon | reverse complement strand
GAACCTCGATTTGAAGCTTAGAAGGCTACTGTTCTATCCGTTGAACTACAGGGGCGAATCTGTTATAGAAATATATCAATATTATAACGATGGGTCAACAACCTTTGGTTTCTTATCTATAAGAGATTTAAATTTTTCAGCTTTATTATCGAAAAAATCTATTGTCTTTTTTAGTTCTGAAATATTCATAGTGGAAAGATTTTTTACTGTACCATTTCTTTTTTTAAAAAATATTTTTTCATTATTTACTAATGTAAAAAAATATATATTAGCAACAACCAGCAATATGAATGAAAGTAAAAAAACAGTAATAATTATTTTCCAATCTCTGTGCGGAGTAAAAATTGATTTTGATTTATCTTTATCACCAATTTCAGAAAACTTTTCTATTATAATTTTATAGTTAATCTTAGTCATTTTTTAATTATTTAAAAATCCAATAATCTCAATGCTAAAAATACCCTCCCATTTATCAAGCACTACTTTGCTGTCTATGTTTTTAATTTTACTTATATATGATTTTTTAATACCTATTTTAAATGGAAGATTTTTGATAAGTTGAATAAGATAAACCGTATTCTTAAATGATCCTTCTGTTTTAAAATCAAGTAACAAAATATTACCTTTTTGACTTAGATTATTTATAACAAGAGAATCCACTCCTGAAATTTTGCTCAAAGACTCTACTTTTTTGGTGAATGTTGGTATATCGTTTATGTCTACAAAATATTTATATAGTTTTACTCTGTCTACTGATGTATCTTCTATTGTGTTTTTTAATGTATTTATTTTCCCTTCTTTACTTATATAACCACGCAGTTCAGAAGAAAGAACAGACGAGCTTTCACTTTTGTTTTTTATCGCACTTAAAACAAATATAAACATACCAATTAACACCAAATTAAAAAAAATGGTAAATATAAGTATTATTATTATTATATTATTTTTTAACATTTTCTTTTTTGGTATTTCCTTTAATAGTTATGCGCATCGAAAAATTAATATTTTCTCCTTTTACAAAACTTGATATTGGTAATTCCACACCAAAGAATCTACTTTCTGATTCCATAGATCTCAGAAAAATAAGTAGTGTTTCCCTATTTTCTGAAATTCCGCTTATGGTTATTTTTTCTTCATTTTCATTTTTATCGTATAGAATTGATTTAATAAAAATCCCTTTTGGTTTATGTTTTATTATTGTAACTATTACATAATAAGGATCAGGTAAAGTAGTATTTGCTTTCTTTAATATATCTAATTTATTATTTATATCTTTTGTTATTTTTATTGGATCTTTACCTTCAGCTAAAGTAGTTATTTTTTTCTTCTCTAGTGAAAGTTGTTTAAACACAGTACTGTGTTTCCTTGACGACAAAATATAAGATGGTACCAAGAGAATTATTGAAATTGTAAGTAATAAAGAAGTTGTAAGCAATGAAACAATAGCAAGTCGTATTCTATACTCTTTTAAAATTCGCTTCTTTTCAAAAATTGTAAGTAAATTTACCATACTTAATAATTAACCTAATTGTCTGAGTGCAAGACCTATCGCGGTCGTAAATCTCAATGAATCCGAAAATTGTATCTCTGGAATGTACTTATCGAGTGAATTAACATTTACCATTGCATTTGCAAGTTCAACAGGGATACGAAGCCCTGTTGATAAATAATCCGTAAGTCCAGAGAGATTAGAATCTCCGCCACAAAGAATTATCTTTTCTATTGACGGTCTTTTGTTGCCATAAGAATCTTTGTGTGTATGCCAATAAATATAATGCTTATTGGCTTCATCTTTTAATATTCCAACAATAGACATCATAGTCAAAAAAAGTTCACTACTTTTGTCTTGACCGGAAATTCCTTTATTTTTTTTTATTTGTTCTGCTTCTTCAGTATTTATCGATAATGTTTTTTCTATAGCTTTCGTCAAAGATATTCCTCCTATCTCAACAGTAGAAGTAAACATTGTTATACCATTACTTACAATAGATATCCCAGTTCTTGTTTTCCCGAAGTCTATTATCATAAAAGTTCCCTCATCACCTTCCTGTACAACACAACGAACTATAGCCTGGGCTTCTATTTCAAAAGACAATGGCATCAACCCAGCACTTTTTATTGTTTCTGTATAATTTTCAATAATTTTTCGTGGCAAAACAGATAAACTAACTTCCATTATTGACTTTTTTTTATCTATATTTATTATGTCATAATCAAAAACAGCCTCCTCTGGTGATATTGGAACATTATCCTCAATCTGTAATTCTAGACTACCACGTATCTCTTTCTTTTTTACTCCTGGTATACGTAACTTAAGAAGATACGCGCGCTGTTCCGGTAAGGATACATTAACTACACGGGATTTGAAATCTTTTTTTAAAAAAGATAGTATTTTTGTTAACTCTTCCGGATTCTTAATTTCTCCTGATTCAATAATTTTTTCAGATATTTTTTTTTCACCAAACTTACTTATAATACTACCTCCTTTTATTAAAGAAAGCTCAACAAAATGAATGGACTCATCTGAGATGTCCAAACCCACAGCATTCATTGCCAAAAATTTTGGAACTGGAAATAATCTGGAAAAAGTATGTTGGTGCATATATTATTTTTACTATTTTATTATACTTCAAATTGTAGACAAATAAAACACTAAAGCAACATGTAGGTAAGCATTACAAGCAATGCAACAAAAATAAAAGAGAAAATATTGAAATATTTATATAGTACATTTGATATTTTTGGACCATA
>CAZBLA010000126.1:0-2751 GCA_964492665.1 Microcaldota archaeon | reverse complement strand
CATGCAATTCATCCACGACTTGAAAGTCGTGGTATTCTTGCCCTACGAATAAAATAGATAATATCAGAACGTTAAGTTATAAGGAAGAACGTGGTGCGCTTTTAAGAATTCTTGAAGAGTATATGGAACTAGGCGGTTATCCTGAAGTGGTATTAGAAACCAGAAATACAATAAGAAGCAAAATTCTTGAATCATATCACAGCACGATAATTTACAAGGATGTAGCAGAAAGGTCCGGAGTAAAATCAATATCTATAGTGGTAACATTTATGGATTTTGCAATCTCTTACTACTCCAAATATCTAAGCATAACAAAAATATACAATTACCTACGTGGACTTGGCTATAAGATTAGAAAGCAATCATTATTTGATATATTGAAGGTGGCCCAAGGTGCATTCGTGCTTTTTCCAATCGGGATTTTCTCATATAAAGCGAAAAATAGGAAATAGTACCCTAAAAAAATATATGTGGTTGATAGTGACATCCTCCCCTGCTTAAAAGTATGTCATCTGCGGATTGTGGAGTATGTTTTCGGTTCTGCGGTTCGGATTGCGATACCTGTTGTGTCGCATATCTCCCGAGCGTAGCTTCCTGCATGCCCTGCAGTAGCTCTTTTGAGTATGTTTATTGATGCGTTTACATATATCTATGCAATTCATCTACGACTTAAAAGTCGTAGTATTCTTGCCCTACGAATAAGTTGTACTATTAATTTTTTCATCCAAACAGTTTTACCTACTCTTCTTGGACCTTTTATTATATATATTTTCAGGTTTAAATTCAGGCACCTTTCTTTCAAAGAAAAAGGAGTTTTTATTTACTTTAATAAGATCCCTATCCCCACGAATAAATTCAATCCCCTTTGTCCACCAAGAATTCATACTAGCTATATCTTCAAGTCTTACCATCTAATCATATTAATTTTGTGTAGTACATTACATGAATATGTGAGTTTTTGTGTAGTATGCTACATAAAATATACAATTCATTCAGTTTCGTCTTATTGCAATGCTTTTTCGATTGCTTTTAGGTCGAATAACAATACATTCTTTTCTTTTGCAAGCTTTACCATCTTATCAGTAAAACCTGACTTTGAGAATAATGCAAAATGTTCTTTTCTTTTGTCATTATTCCATTGAACAAGCCTTGACTTTCTTTGTAGATCGTAATACAGATCTACATCAACCTCGCTGTTTGTCCATTTGCACTCTGCAAATAATATATTCTTTGTATTGTTGTTTAATGCAACTAAGTCTATCTCTTCTTGATTTGTATGCTTTGCTTTTGCAGGATTCCTGCCCCACCAAGAGCCTATATCTGAAAATCTAAAGTTTAATAAGCTCCGCTGATTAGCCAAAAGCAGGGCTCTGGCAAAGTCTTCAAACCTGTAACCTAAAAATGGATTAACTATATTTTTTATATTCTTTTCATCAAACTGTAAATTTTCTATAGAACTTCTATTCTTATACACTATTCTAAACCATAAATCTACAATAGGATTTACTATTTTATATTTTGGGTTTTTTAATCCTCTGCCCGTTATTATAGAGAATTTTGACATGAATCCAAGTGTTACTGTGAGATCATTTATGTATCTAGGTAAACTGGTTGGTTTTATATAAGTAGAATCTGCTATCTCACTAAAGCTATTTCTACCTGTAGCAACAGCTTGCAAAATGCTATAATATACGCCTTTCCGCTTGCCTAATTCTTGCTGCAAAATATCTTCAACTGTAGATCTTAGAGGTGCATATTGGATTACGAAAAGTTCATTTACAATGTTATAAATATTGAATTTGGTCTTTGCTTTATTCAATAACAAAGGTGCTGCTTCAATTGCTGCATACCCGCTTGGATATCCTCCAAACAAAGAAAATGACTCAACAATAGCTTCTGCTGAAGGCTTGAAATGCAGCAAAGTCAACAACTTTGGTATGGCTATTATAGGTAATTCTTGTAGCTTCAGCTTATTTGTAATCCTACCATATAATGGCATTGAATTATCTGTAAAAAGCCTTTTCATCAAACCTATACTTGACCCTTGAAATATCAAAAGTATCTTTTTGGTTTTGTTGGAATCTATGAAATTCTGCATATCGGAAAAAAATGATTTATCTACTTGCATAAATCTTTGGAATTCGTCAAACACTATAATATAACCTTCCGCTTTATTAAATATTATCTCAAGAAATTGATTCCATGTTTCAAGTTTTGCATATTTGTCCAATATATTTACACTTTTAAGATAGAATTCATATTCTTCAAGAAGCGTTTTGCTCTCTTTGCTTTCATTTACAAAAAAGTAAAGCTGCTTATGTATGGTGCAGAACTCCTTAACCAACATGGTTTTGCCTATGCCTCTGTTACCGTATATCTCAAGAACCACAAGCATCTTTTTTGAAAGTATGTAATAATTATTGAGAAATTTCAGTTCGGTAATCCTATCAACAAATTTCATATATTCACTTAATGAATTATTTAGTAAGTAAATATTAAACTAAAAATATAAATATCTTACTGTATGGTATTGATGCTTTCAAAGCCTAAAACTTTCAAAGTCTAGATAGAGTTTCTCCTTATTTCCCATTTTGTCGTCGCAAGATACATACAAATTTAGCACAATCAAATGATTGTTGTTTTTGCCATAATACCTCAGGATATTCAAAGCTGACAATCCCAACTAAGGATATAATGAGTGACATCCTCCTACACCTAAAGGTGTAGGCTTCCTTTATATGGAAAGATTAC
>CAZBLA010000125.1:0-2794 GCA_964492665.1 Microcaldota archaeon | reverse complement strand
TTATCAAAAAGACCGTTTGCATGCATAAAAGATGCAGAGATCGAAGTGAAAAACTATCAAAAGAAACATTCCCCAAAGCTTCATCACATTGACTGGAAGATCGAAGCTAAAGAGGAGACAGTGAAGAGAAAGAAACGGGGACGACCCAGGAAAAATGAAACGATCAAGTTCCGAACAAACTATTATTTGACCGGATCTCTGAGACGGGATGATGGCATATACGAAACAGAGAGGGAATTGTGTGGCCAATATGTTCTTATCACATCTTTGAAGGATACCGAAAAAGATCCTGCAAGGACTATACTGGAAAAATACAAAGGCCAGTATTATGTGGAAAGGATATTCAAATTCATAAAGAATCCATCATGGGTGGGTTCATTTTGTTTGAAGAAGCCAGAGCGTGTTGCGGCTCTGGGTTATATTCTGTTCATGGCAGCTGTAATATACACTTTGTGGGAACGCCGGGTAAGGATGGCACTTGATAAGGAGGATATAGAGCTTATCGAGGGATTAAACAGACAGAAGACAAAAAAACCTACCGCTTATGCACTTGAGGTGGTGTTGAACCCGATACTTGTCCTGTCACAGAGAATAGGTGATAAATTGCGTATCTGGCTACCGAAACCACTCTCACGAAATAGACAACGGGTCATAGAACTATCCGGCTTTGATGTTGACATATATCAAGGAGAATGGGCTGTTGGTGGAAAAAAGATAAATATTACAAATGAGGGGTGCGAAATATGAGTTATTTTACCATTTTCTCAAAATTTTCCCCCCATTTATCCGACAGAAGTATTTATATAGTCATGCGCTTATATATTAAGCACATGAAATCTACAACCCGCATCAAAAAAATCAACGGGAAAGAGTACTGGTATGAAGACATTCCATACTACGACAAAGAAAAAAAACAGATTCGCCATAAATCAAAATATCTTGGCAAAAACATAAGCGGTAAACCAGTTAAGGTTAGGGAAGAATTAAAACGCAATCATGAATTGTTAATCACTTCAGCTCCACGTTTGTCATTCAACTACGGAGAACTTCTACCACTGCTTGCCATTGTTAACGACCTGCAGATAGATGCCCATCTCGACGAACTCGTCGATGAGATGGATAAAGATATGTTAATAACATTAACAATCAACCGCATTGTCCGTCCTACAGCAATGCACAACATAAAAACGTGGTATGAAGGCTCTGCGCTCTCGCTAGAATATCCACAATTACCGATAACAAGTCAGAACATAAGTGAACTGTTGAAAAAAATAGGCGACAGCGGCATCGCATCCATGTTCATGGGAAAGATGATGAAACAACTCGACACAAATAGCACACTTATGTATGACATCACCAGTCTCTCAAGTTACTCCAAGTTGATTGATCTTTTTGAGTACGGATACAGTCGTGGTGACCCTTCGCTGCCGCAGATCAATCTATCACTGATAATGGATAAAAAGCTAGGAATCCCTGTGATGTATGATATTTATCCAGGGAGTATAGTAGATGTTACGACACTTAAAAATACGATTCTCAAACTTGAAGCATACGGAGTAAATGATTATACACTGGTTATGGATCGCGGTTTTTTCAGTGGAGGTAATTTAGAGGAACTTCTAAGTGCTGAATTATCTTTTATCATCCCATCCACTTATGCATTAAAATCTGTGAAAGAATTGATGAGCAAAGCTCAAAAAGAAGTTAAGTCGCCAAAATGCCTCCATAAATTTAACAAGAAGCCCATTTTTGTCAAACCGGTTACGCTGATTCATAATGGTTCAGAGATCAAGGGCTATTGCTATTATGATCCAAAGAGGGAACATGATGAAAGAAATACATTCTACAGCAGACTTTATGATATAATCGAATATGTTCAGGAAAAAGCAATTCCAAGTTGGAAGAATCCGGTGGCAGTATTCAAGGAAAGAGCAAAAGAAATGGCTAATTATCTCAAATGGACTGTGGTGGATGACCATTTTGATGTTACAATCAAAATTAACGCAGTTGCACAGCGTATCAACCGTTTGGGATGTTTTTTTATATTTTACAGTGGCGATTTTGACTGGATGACGTGCCTTTCGACGTATCGTGAAAGAGATGTTGTAGAAAAGGGGTTCGATACATTGAAAAATGATCTCCAGGCTTTGCCGCTTAATGCTAAAACGGAAAGTACGATCAGAGGTTTGCTTTTTGTGAATTATTTGAGCTTGATTGTGAGGATGAGATTGATTAACCAGATAAGAGAGAACGGATTGTTGAAGAATTATACTGTAGAAAAGTTACTTCTTGAGCTTGAGAAGATCAAAAAAATACAACTGGCAAACGAAGACGTTGTTATTACAGAAATTACGAAAAAGCAGAATGACATTCTGGAGAAACTTGGTTTATGCGCTTAAAAAAGCGGAAGTAAGGGTAGTTATGTTACGTTTCTATAGAAAAGTTATGAAATCAGAAGAGTAAAAAACTACATAGTTTTTTGTGCTTATGCTGTCGCCCTCTAAAGTATAACCATTCATTTACATTCCTATTTCCTTTTCCGAGATTCTACTACTACAAATATCGCTATTATAAACATGCATCCCATGAAGAAAACCAGTCCCGGATGCGCAGCGATCATATTCGCTATATTCGTAAAAATATCGGGCGCCGCCTTGCTCACAGCGCCGCTGTCCAGTATCGATGGCTGTACAGGTACAGGCGTTGCAGTAGCATTGGCGGCATATACCGATGTTGGCGCGGGAACTATGGGTGTAGCTGTCGCCGGTATGGATTGAACATCAACTGTGGGTAC
>CAZBLA010000124.1:0-2799 GCA_964492665.1 Microcaldota archaeon | reverse complement strand
TACACGATGTATATTTATTATTTTGGGGTGCTATAAAAGTTGACTTGCAATCTCTTTTTGAACTATCTGTTGGTTTCTCATATTATGTGATATCTGTTCTATGAGATCAGCTATCTTACCTCCAGTGCTTAGCTTGTACTATATTACTGATCTAATCTAAAGTACCAGAATCATATTTATTGGCAATCCCATGCAATGCTGTTTCAAGGCTTTCCCCATCACCTTTTGTTCATCATCTGTATACCTTCAGAGAATAAGCGAAAATTTTGGTCTTGCAGCCATAAGCATCGATCTATCTATAGCTATGCCTTCTCTGAAGATTAGCAGATACAAGTTGGAGGGTATTGCAGAAAAGAAATAACAGAATCGATATTGCGATAAACTGTATTGCAGTAATACATACTCTTTTCAGGATGAGATATTCCTGATTTATATCCTAAAGCCCTATTATCTAATACCAACTATAATTTGGTAAGATATATAAACTTTTAAGCGGAAGGTTTTAATATGGTGAGTGGTAAATCCCACATGCTTACTATCAATAGAAGATATAAAATAGGGTATATTTTTTTGAGTAATAACAAAGGTGAATTGAATTAAAATATCAAATATAAGAGCATTGTCAGATAATGAACTAAAAACAAAAATAGACGATCTAACACTAGAACTTGCAATAGAAATTAGAAAGATAAAATCAACAGGAGTATCTAGCAAAGTAGTAAAATCAAGAGAAATGAAAAGAGATATCGCAAGAATAAAAACTATTCTCAATGAAAGGGGTGTCCTGCAAAAATGACAGTTATATGCTCTAAATGTGGACTGCCGAAAGAACTCTGTGTATGTGATGTCTTAGAAAAGGAAGCGGAGAATATAATAAAAATATATACAAAAAAGTCTAGGTTCAATAAGCTAGTGACTTTAATAGACGGTATACCTTCAGATGATATTGTTGATACAGCGAAAGAGCTTAAACGAAAGCTCGCATGCGGCGGCACAGTAAAAAACGATTCATTAATAGAGCTACAAGGCAACCATAAAAACAAAATAAAGTCTCTAATCGTTGCGATGGGATATAAAGAAGGAAATATAGATGTCGTATAATCTTCTATCTTTTAATGACCTGTTTTCCATTTTTCTGTCCGATTATTCTGAGTTTTGCATCCCCAAATTCCATCAATAATTCTTTTCCTTTATACATCCTGTCAAGAAATATGGCAGTTGCAGCAACTTCCGAGTGGGGCTGATTGCCCACAGCTATATTATAATCGGAATTCTCATAATACCACTGCTCAACTTTTCCCGCTCCAACAATAATAAGAATCTGTTTATTCATACTCCTCAACACCTTCTCTCTATCCATCAAATTCAAACCATACATAGTCAAATGGACTACAATTCCTCCGGAATTCTTCCAATCCTTTACGAACTGTTTCGGTTTAAGGGTCGATTCTAATTTGAAGCTGTCAGATCCACCCCAGCTATCTATAATTTCTCCAACACTCCTCAGCCAAAAATCCTCTCCTTCCAATACAAAACCATCAGCTCCAAAAGCTCTTGCGACAAGAGCTACATGCGTGGTTATCCTTACGTCCCTTTTTGGCCTATGGCCTATACGCATTACAACAATCTTTTTTGGTACCATTAAATCTTCCCTCCAGTGAATACACTCGCCAATTCTCTTCCGTTTTTATTATCAAGATGTCTTCTCACATCTCCAACCATTCCAGAGATAATATTGCAGACTCCATTTTTCAGGTCTGAAGGATGCAGTTTACCTGTTTTGAAATCAGACTCTATATCCTTATATCTCATGTACTCTACATCCCCTCCAAATTTCTTATCTCTGATTATTGAGAATTTTCCTTTGGAAGGCATTATCAGATATTTGCATAATTCGAGTATCGGGTTTTTATCGATTGTTCTCTCTGGGCACCATGCATTGTTTATCGCTTTCTTAATTTCTACGTCTTTGGAAAGTATGGATATCGCGGAACCCGGTTTAGACTTACTCATCTTCATTTCCGCGACTATCTCCTCTTTTACTGAACCTGCAGGTAGGTTTGGTGGTTTTGTCAGAGAAGTTATCAGATGATGATGCAATGGAACTATTGGCTTGAGTTTTTCTGATTTGAACAATTCCTTCGCGAGCATATGTATCCTTCTTTGGTCCATTCCAGCATGTGGAATGTCAACATCTAATGCAATTAGATCTGCTACCTGCATTATGGGGTACATGTATTGCGACACATGTAATTTTTCCTTTTCACTTCTTCCTTCAATTATGAGTGTCCTTGTGGCCCTGGCTATTGTGGTATGTGCAGAAAACTTCATCACATATTTCCAGTATTCATCATTTTTTGAGTATAAGTCGGATCCTAAAACTATCTCTGTATCTGGACATATGAACTTGAATAACATTTTATAAAATTCAGCCCCTTTTAATATCTTGTTCCAATCCCCGTCGAGTTTATTGTTCGCAAACGTGTGCCAATCTGCCAAATATATCTTAGTCTTTATTCCTGCCTTTACCAAATCATTTATTTTTTTACCTGCAACAAGGACATGTCCTATATGCGGTATTCCACTTATCTCAAGCCCTATATAATGAATAGGATGGTTATTAGTCTCCAAAAGGCTTTTCAGTTCTTCTTCTGTTAATATCTCCTCTGTTGGTTCTGATTTTATCAAATCCATTTTTCCATCAATATCCATTCTATCACACTTGAGATTAACACTAAAGATTTAAATTATTCGTAGGGCAAGAATACCACGACTTTCAAGTCGTGGATGAATTGCATG
>CAZBLA010000123.1:1959-2801 GCA_964492665.1 Microcaldota archaeon | reverse complement strand
TTTACTGTAGAATTAATCTTATTCCAGGTATTGTTCACCAACTCAAAAACATATATGTTATTTGCAGATATGGAACAGTTGTAATGGGTTGTCAGATCAACAGTTGTATTTTTAGGTATCTTGATTGACATTACAAGTAATTTGTTGTAGTTTGTATTGTTTTGGGAACTGCTTGTCACATTATTTACTGTGATTGATTTATTGATATTTTGCTGTATTGTGGTTATATCCATAGATGTGTTTTCATTTGCTAAAGGAGTATGTTGTGTTGTATTAGTTAGTTTAAGTGTTATAGTGTTGGAGGAGTGAATTGTCGTGGTTGTGGTTGTTGTTACTGTTGTGGTGGTGGTAGTTGTTGATCTTGATGATGCAGCAGATCCACCTCCACCCCCTCCGCCTACGGATGGGGTGATTGTAAGAATTGCGGAATTGAAGATGTAATGGGATGTTGTGCCTGTATCTGTTGCTACTACTTTGAATGTGAATGGACCAGATGCGGGAGCATTGATGTATGGCTGGAATGTATATGTAGAAATTGAATTGATACTTAATCCAGTAAGTGTCTTGATAACTGTTGCAGTCTTTGTATTATAGAATTGCACTGTGAAAGGACCTGTACCTTTTGCAATGGTTGCTGTTAATGTCTCACTCTGACCAGGAATAAGTGATGACTTGCTTGCTGTTAGAGTTGCTGTTGGTTGTGGATTGATTGTGATTGTGTTAGATGTTGAGGTTGTTGTTACTGGTGTTGTTGCTGAATCAGTCACTGTTACGAAATATGATGTTGGACTTGTTGTAATAATAATAAATGAATTCGAAGATGCGGAGGTAGTTGTGATCAG
>CAZBLA010000123.1:0-1949 GCA_964492665.1 Microcaldota archaeon | reverse complement strand
GTGATCAGGGTATTGGTACCTCCTGGTGCACCACTGTACCAACTGTAAGTGTATGCCGATGTACCAGTAGTAGGTGTGGTTGTTGATAAGGTTTCTATCTGTCCTACATCAATTGTTGCATTACTTACTGATATAGTTGGAGTTGCAAGTGCATTGCTGACTGTAAGTGAGTTAGTTGGGGAATTGAATTCATATGGAGTTGTTGTACCTGTATCATTTACAACTACGTTGAATGTGTATCCACCCGTAGTAAGCGCATTAGTTGCAGCTGAATTAAATGTGTAGGTTAAAGTTGTACCTGAAACTGCTGCATGAACACTATTCCATGTGGTGGAGCCAGTTAGTCCATAAACAAAGTTAGCTGTGAAAGGACCTGTACCTTTTGCAATGGTTGATGTTAATGTTTCTATTTGCCCGTGATCAAGTATTGCGTTGCTTAGTGAGGGTTTAGAAACTGTTGGTTCTGTGTTTATTGTGATTGTGTTAGAGATGGAGTTGAATTCATATGGGGTTGTTGCACTATCTGTTACTACCACATTGTAAGTATATGAACCCGAAGTTAACGCTGAATTTGATGTGTATGACAGAATGATATTTTCTGTTGAAGAGGTTGTTATTGTATTGACAACAGTATCATTGCTTGTGAAGATTAAGTTTGCTGTGAAAGGACCTGTACCACCTGTTATTAGTGCATTATATGTTACTACTTGTCCTGCATCAAGTATTGTGTTGATTGGTTGGATTGTTACTTTTGGTGCTGTATGTACTGTTATGAGTGAGTTAGTTGGTGAGGTTGTTGTTACTGGTGTTGTAGCACTATCTGTTGCTGTTACGTAATATGATGTAGTAGATGTTGGTGAGATTGAGATTGAGTTTGTACCACTTGTTAATGCTGATGTTGAGATTAAGGCAGAATTAATAGTATAATACCACTTGTAAGTGTATGAACCTGATCCTGATGATGCGGTTGCAGTAAGTGTCTCACTCTGTCCTACATCCAATGTTGCAGTTGTTGGTGTAACAGAGACTGTTGGTGCTGTGTTTACTGTTACTGGTGCATTAGTAGTAGAGGCAAACACGTAGTTTGGTGATGTACCTGTATCTGTTACGACTACATTATAAGAGTATGATGCAACTGCTGTTGGGGTAAATATATAAGTCGCTGTGCCGCTTGAAGCAACACCTGTAACTGTGTTGACAGTTGTACCACCTTCATTAAAGTTAACTGTGAAAGTACCTGTTCCGCCTGTGACAGCTGCTGTAAGTGTCTCACTCTGTCCTTGATCTATTATCGCATTGCTTGCTGTTAGGGTTACTGTTGGTTCTGTGTTTACTGTGAGTGGTGTTGACGGGGATGATGTTGCAGTTGCAGATGTTGTTGCTGAATCTTTGACTGTTACATAATATAAAGTATTTGCGGATGGGTTGACGGTATATGTACCTGATGTTGTGCCTGTGAATGTACCAGAACTTGATGTTCCACTGTACCACTGATAAGTGTTATATGGAGGTAAACCTCCAAATGGGTTTGCTGTCAGTGTAACCGATTGTCCTACATCCAATATTGCAGATGGTGGTGTAACAGAGACTGTTGGTGCTATATTGACTGTAAGTGAGTTAGTTATAGAATTGAATTCATATGGGGTTGTTGCACTATCGTTTACTACTACGTTGAATGTGTATGAACCTGAAGGAAGTATGCCTGTTGCAGAATTAAATGTGTAGGTTAAAGTTGTACCTGTAACTATAGCAGGAACACTTTTTGCTGTACCACCACTAACTGCATAAACAAAGTTAGCTGTGAAAGGACTTGTACCATCTTTGATGGTTGATGTTAATGTTTCTATTTGCCCGTGATCAAGTGTTGCGTTGCTTAGTGATGGTGTAGAAACTGTTGGTGCTGTGTTTACTGTTACTGGTGCATTAGTAGTAGAGGCAAACACGTAGTT
>CAZBLA010000122.1:0-2907 GCA_964492665.1 Microcaldota archaeon | reverse complement strand
AAAAAACCGAAAAAAATAACTCCAGACGACAAGAATATACGATCTAATCTTTTTTGTTCAATATAAGGGGTTTTTCTCTGTTCCGATAAAGATGTGGATTATGGATGAGATTAGGCTTGGATGTTGATGTATCTTATTGGTTTGAGTTATGGGCTTCGCCATTTAATCCACACCATAATGGTAAAATGAATCCGGAGAAGTGGTTTGGGTAAAACAATCAATGAAAACCATATTCTAGATAGGGAAGTTAAGATATAACTCAAATAGATTGAGGTGAGACATCTAAATCCTTTCTTAGATATATGCAGAAGAATTGGTGATTCGGTCGGGTGAACTATAGCCGCATAGAAAAATCGATAGGTCATAACCCTTCCAACTCTAGTAAAAGATTGTTCCTGAGCTCACTCCAGTCTTTTGGTCTTCGTCTGATCGGGATGAATGGATTGGTAAGGTTGCGTAACTTTACCATATCATTTTTCTTGAGATGTTCGAACATCTTGTTCATGAATTCTGTAATTGTAACATCCTGCCCCTCCGATTTTAACATATCTCCTATTGCCGTTCTGAGTATTTTGATTGAACAGAGCGGCAGCACCATGCTGACATCATATAAATCTTTCCCCTCAGAGCGTGATGCGAGCGCATTCATTTTCCGTGCAGTAAGGTCCTCTATCGAATATGTCTTTAGTCCGGTGACAGAAGAGTGTGTAAATTCAGAGTATATTTCCCTATTTTCTATAGGTTTGGCAGTGACGAGAAGCTTCGGTGAGATATCTACCCTCACATTGTCCTTACCCCCTAGTGGGGTTTTATATATGCAATAGAACTGGACAGTATTACGGATCTTCTTGAATTCATCTATCTCGTATTCCTTTAAGGTGGATGCAAGTTTTTTGCTAAAACCAGATATTTTGCGGGATGCATCTTTTGATACCAGATCAAAATCCAGATCTTCTGAGAACCTCTGCATTCTTTGGATATATACTTTATTCAATGCTGTTCCTCCTTTGAGTACAAGTGTATTTGATTCAGAGTATATGACCATAGCTATCTTACTGGCTATATTCATCAGATGGAACTCCTTGAATATGAATTGCAATGGTAACCCGGAACGGATCGCAATAATCCTACATACTTCTAAGTCAAGTTCCATACATCACACCTTTTGTTATCAGGGTTATCACATCTTCAAACTTTTGACGTTTGTCTGGTGGAATGAACCTTGTTACATATGAATTGAATTCGGTCAGTTCCTTAGAGCTTAATCGTGCAGATCTGTACACCTCAATAAGCTTGTCCCTCTCTATGGAATATCTCTCCAGATATAGGCAATCAAATAAGGTCTTTGATCTTGTAGAAATAACTATTCCGTCAATATCGGAAAACCCCACTGCCTTATCCTTCAATGCAACCGCTCTAAATTCATACTGTCCGATCGTTCTTGTCCCTGATTTGAATCTTGTTACCACAGCTATGGAAAAAGGGATCTCAGTTATTAGTCTATGCAGATATAATGCGCTCGAAAATCCTACATATCCGTTGAATATGTATTGTGCGGATGTAAACGCATCTATCAATGGATTTGTGCTGTATGTACCACGCTTGAGACGGATAATCTTCCCAGATTTGCTAAGCCTACTCAGTGTGGTCTTCAATGTTGAATCATTGCATATCTTCAGACTCTCAAATATGTCTAATGTCATTATTCCGTTAGGGGAATTCTTTATAGCATCCAATACAGTTCTGGTCAAGGTTTCCATACATAGATAATAAACAATATGTTTATTTAAGACTTTTGGTATAATGTATGGAATAAATGATTAGTTGCATATATCATATGATTATTGATATGATGTGATTATGCTGAATGGATTGCGCATTGCATAAACATTATCAAAAGTACGTTATCCATTTTGGTAGATACCAAAGCTGGATCTATTTCATCTGTATGTCCTATGTGGATTTATCTGTTTATCAAATCCATTCTTATTCAGAAATTCCCATATCGTCTCGTCTGGAGGGTTTTTGAAGTAATGTTCCATATATGGGAGCAATCGTCTTGACATGCTGCTTGCATATGGTCTTCTCTTCATATTTCTAGAACATAGATCGACCATCTCTATTCTCTTGTATAAGTCTAGATATTCTGCCAATATACCATATGGGACGAAGTAATCGAACAGTGCCTCTTCGAAGTGTTCTCTTCCGTCCATCTATTGTTCCATGTTGCTGTATCATGCAATGCAGAAGTTCATGGAGTATGCCTCCAATACATATATCTGGATTTTCATACTGTCCGAACCTATAACTGATATAACAACAACATTTATCCTTTGAATAGAATATCCTGCTTCCGGAACTTGAATGGGGCTCAAAATTCTGGGAGATGACTATAACTACACATTTCGGCAAAGTGAATCCAAATATTGACCTTAACTGGTTTGTCAGATGTCTCTCTTCGGAAATGAAGAATTTGCGTATTCTATCTTTAAACTGTGATAATGCATCTTTCCATGTCTCATCTTCGAATACAGGTATAAATCCTACCTTCTTGATCAATTTATCGCATAATTTCGACTCTTCTGAATCCTGGATTTCCCGAACAGTCTCTCAAAGATTGATGCATATCCCTTCGGAAGATCCCTAATGCACTTATCAAGTTTGGATACTTCATAAAAGGCTTCTCCAAAAAGCATTGGTGTAGTTCTCATGCTATATGGTATAAAATCAGGAGAGCTGAATGTCTCATACAACTATAGTATTCTCCTTAGGTTGTTGTCTTCATTGAACTTTATCTCCATTCCCCTCATCCAAAGATTTTAATTTTTTCCAATTCAACCAATTCTTTTTTTCTTAACAGTAGTTCCGAATCCTTCAGGTAAAATGAGATAGTTCCACTAATCCTAG
>CAZBLA010000121.1:0-2928 GCA_964492665.1 Microcaldota archaeon | reverse complement strand
TGTTTATTGATGCATTTACATATATATATATCTATGCAATTCATCTACGACTTAAAAGTCGTGGTATTCTTGCCCTACGAATAAACATCCTAAAAAATAAGATATTAAACCTTTTGCCAGAAAAAGGAGACTTAGAAGCAGATGTATACACAAAGTTAGTAAAACAAGAGAAACTGTCTTATACAAAGTTTGAATATAACTACTTCAATGCAGTAGATTCACACAAGGATCTTGAAGATATAGATAGAGATATCACATCGGGAAAAGTAGGTATGCTTCAACTACAACTTTAAAAATAGATAATCAAAAACCAAAAGGATAGTAAACACATCACGGAAACCATCTATCTGCACTTTTTATCTATTAATTTAAAAGCATTAGATCTATAGTGACTGCAGCATTGGTTATACTAAAGATTACTTCAAACTTTCATGTTTAGACTGGTAATTTTATCTGGTATTAGATTATCTGTCGTAGTAATCTTTTTTATATAGTATTAGAAAATGAACTTATGATCAACAACAATACAAAAAGCAAGATATAAATATTTAATAAAATAGTATCATTACATCGAATTAGTGGTAGATATGGAAATTGAAGGAAAAGCACCAAAAGAAACAGGTATAGAATTGAGGAGAGGGGATAAAAGAGGAACTTTAGAACTAAATCCAAAAGATACAACCGAAACAGCAAGGAGTATTGAAGGTATACGACGGACAGTAGGAAGGATAGGCAAAAGGAGGGTTAAAGAATTGATGATGAGTTGGGCTGAGGAACAATACAATCAAGCTATGGATGAAATTAAAAGAAATGAAGAAAAAGACCCACAATTAAAAAAACAATCCAGAATAGGTGCTATGAGACAGTATATAGAAAATGTGTATATTGCGGATGTGGATGTGATAGAAGCCACAAATGCAATTAAGGAATGGTCTCAAAAGAGATATAGTAAAACTGTGTTAAAAGGTGGAGAAGAGTCCAGAAGAGAGTATGATAACACTTTGAAACATGTCAACGAGATAGCCAGGGAAGATATTGAGAATCAGAACAAACAATATCGCAAAGGTATGAACCATATTAATGATACTGATGCACTTATGATAAAAGCCCAGGAAAATGTTGCAAAACATGCTATGGAGAAATATGTCGATACTATGGAAAAAATTGAAAAGGAGGCGATGGAGGTTATGAAACGTACTGACGATGGTATTAGAGAATATTACCAATCGTTATATGATAATATGAGATAAGTAAGAAGATAAGTTGGATGATTATCTGCGGACTTGTCGGACAGTACAATAGATGATTAGTGATATATAATTATTAGAAAGGATATGTATGGTAACAAAAAGTAAAATATTCGAAAAATCAATGTTTGGATTGCGGAGAGAAAATTTAGAGGATAATGGTACAAATAAGAGAAATCCAATCTTGACTTTAGAACTAACTGTGGAACGGGCTGTAGTGGATTATAGGAAATTTATGAAAAAAGTTATAGAACAAGGCAATATACGATTTCAGGAAGTTTTAAACAATGGCGGAACTGAGAAACAGGCTGGAATGGAATATATTAGAAATATAAGAATGGAGGAAAGAGAAGCAGAAAAAATGGCTGGGAAGGAAATTATGAAGCAATCCAAAAAAAGATATCAGCATGCGATGAATAAGATTGGAACAGGAAGTGATGAAGAGAGAAGACAGAGTAGAATAACAATTATGAGACAATACCAGAAAGCATGGCAGATAGTTATTTCTGGTGAAGTATCGGCTCAGTATAAAATTATAAAACAAGCTGAAGAGAGATGTACTAAAATGGGATATACTGAGGAGAAAGCGAAAAAGTATATGGAGCATATTAGAAAAGGATTAAGGAACAATATCAGAGTTTATGATGTTCCTGTCTCAGTAAGATGATTGTGATATAATCATTTATGAAAAGGAGTATAAATGAAATCAGAGAAATTTTGAAAGTGGGTTGATTGTGTTAAATTAGATTAGATTACAACTAAAACGTCTGCAAGATAGACAGTCAGTGGGTCAATTCATCCCAAACGAGATTGGGGGAATTTTTGACCATTGATTAATAAAGTGATATATCTTAGTAATCTGTTGTACTTTATCCATAAGAGGTATAAAAGTTTTTAAGAATATTGTTAAACTTTCTCTTAGAGTAATAGTTGGTAGTGTCATATGAGAAATATATCAGAGTATAGTACATTCATTTTTGACTGGGATGGTACGATAAGCAAATTAAATTTGTTGTATAAGATGAACCGTATATTTAACCCTTATTGGCTTTATAGAAAATCAATAAGTTTCAATGATCCGATAAGTGCGAATAAATCAGAAATAAGGAAAATGTTGCATAAGGTTCATGTTAGAGAGAAAGAGACATTAAAGGAGGAAGAAACTTTTGTTATGGACAAAGTTTTGGATATAATCCATATTATTGCCAAGCCTCGTCTTAATTATGGAGCAAGAACGGTCCTGGAGATGCTGCAAAAGGAAGGGAAGACTATTGCATTATTGACAGATGGAAAAATGGATAGAGTCATAAGAGAGATAAAAATTCTTAAGGTGTATGATTATTTTGATGCTTTATTAAGTGCACAAACAGTAGGTAGACTTAAGCCCAATCCTACAGGTATAAATGTACTATTGAAGATTTTAGATGTAAAGAAAGAAGATTCAATGATGATCGGCGATACGCAGGACGATATTATGGCAGCGAAGAACGGTGGAATGGCTTCATGTGGTATCTCTGCCGGATTAGCTGATATACATACTCTGAAAAGGTATAATCCAGATTATCTATTTGAGAATATGGAACAGTTCAAAAGATCATTCATTAGGACTAGATAAAAGAATAGTTAAAAAGTGACATCCTCCTACACCTAAAGGTGTAGGCTTCCTCTGCATTTATGCAAT
>CAZBLA010000120.1:0-2958 GCA_964492665.1 Microcaldota archaeon | reverse complement strand
GTGATTGCATAAATGCAGAGGAAGCCTACACCTTTAGGTGTAGGAGGATGTCACGGATCATATCTAATCAATATCATAATATTTAATATAACAATAATTGGAAGTTTGGAATTATACGTCTATCTCAAAGATGTAACTTATGTCTACTAATTTAAAAATCAATACAAAATCCAAAGGATTCAGCAAATGCGTAGAGGATTTTGTATGTGCCAATTGTAAAACTTCCGTAAAAGGCAATGGATTTACCAATCACTGTCCCAACTGTCTTTGGAGCAAACATGTTGATATAAACCCAGGAGATAGAAACTCCAGATGTTCTGGTATGATGGAACCAATTGCATCAATATATGCAACCGGAAGATTTACAATTGCGCACAAATGTATAAAATGCCACACCATAAAAAGAGTCAAATCTGCATATAACGATAATCCTTCTCTTCTTCTTTCCATCTCAGCAAATCCTTTTCCACTAAATATCAAATAATAAGACTATAAATAAGATTATAGTTCTACCAAACTATTAATTTAATTCGGCGAGCGGAAAATCCCACACGCTTTGGATGTTAGATGAAAATAAACTATAATCATATAAACAAAAGTTATAGATTTATATAAAATATGTTCATAATCCCCTATATCAAAAAGATATAATGCTTTCTGGAACAGATTCATTCATTAATACAAAGCTAAGAGTGCTGAATAGACAAGAAACACACTAAAACCTGCAGTAACATCCAAGATATACCACTTTCAGAAAGAATGTGGGTATGCCAAAGAATAGAGACATAAACGCATCAATAAATATATCATATAAAGTAACTACCATCGGACATAGGGAAAGTCACGTTCAGAGAGGATGCAAATCCTCAAGAGGCAATACCCAAGGAACCGAGAACCGATAAACTATTCTTTGCGGAATGCAGTAATTGTATAACGTAAAGGAGTCTACATGCTTACGTGCGGGAGGATGTCACAAAAGAATAGCCAAGTGTTAAATATATCAGCTTTGCCGCTAGGTAGTTTGGTGCCACCATGCCTGGAATAGGATTTAGTTCAGTAAAATCCAATCCTATAATATTCCTACCACTAACAACTTCCTTAATGATAGACAGCAGTTTATGGAATTTTAAACCATCAGGTTCAGGTGTACCGACGCTCGGCATCTCGCAAGGATCCAAAACATCAAAATCTATTGTCAAATACAAATTTTTCTTGATATTATCCGATATAACCTCTACTATCTCCTTCTCGGATTTTTTATGCATATCCTTTCTGAAGAGTATTTCATCGGAGTATTTTTCCATACTTTCTTTGTTTATACTTCTTACTCCTACACTATAACAACTATCACACATCTCTCTTGCTCTTGCCATCATGGATGCATGGGAATATTTACTACCCATAAATCTATCTCTAGAGTCAGCATGTGCATCAAAATGTAATACGCTAAAATCTTTCCTTGATTCGGACACCGCAGATATAGCACCGATACTTATACTATGATCCCCACCCAATAGCAACGGAATCTTCGAATCATCAAGAATTATTGAAACTTCCTTATGTATCTCTTTCGACATAATTTCAGGAGAAGATACGTTAGGCATCATCTCCTCCAATGTGTAGATGCCTATCTGATCTACTTCCGCATTTAATTCTTCATTATACAATTCAATATATCTACTAGCATCTATCATTGCATGTGGTCCTTCTCTTGTTCCTGTCTTATAACTAGTTGTATTGTCATAAGGTATCGGAAGAACTATTATTTTTGATGAGTCATAATTTGCATCCTCTATTCCAAATAGATTATATGCGGCTGTCTGATTTAACGTGTTCATAACAATCAAAATCTAATTAAACCGCTTCTACTTAAATACTTTGTGCCCTAATAAAAATCCTTTTACAAATCTTCTGCCATCATCAGTCCAAAAATTCATATTTTTTAACGATTCGTAGCATGCACCCCCATAATCTTTAGAGATGAAATGAAAGCTAAGTATATATGTAAACTTATATCAACATACCCAGTAAATTTATCTTGTGCGGTGGCAAAACCGCTTCCAGGAAGATTTTGTAAGACCTCAAACCGAGACAGTTATCAAAGAATCGAGAACTGATAAAACACTTCCTTTGCGAATTCAGTGAAGTATAAATGCAGAGCAACAAATCATCTATGGGCAAGAGGAAGTCATATAATCCTTGCAAAATCACCATCAAACTTTCTGCTGTAAACGTCTATTTTTTACATCAATTACTTTTGGTCACTCCTACCTCCTTTTATCACATCTCTATCCCACATCTAAATATATCCCTTGTCTAAAATGTCTAAAAATTTTACATCTACATATATTAAGACGACAAATAATATCCACCATAAATAGGATCAGGAATACAACAATATTTTACAATAAAAGACGTCTTTTGTGGAATTTGATTTTTGACGAACTATTTGCCTTACCAATATATTAGGTTTAAAAACCTTCTTATTACATTATGGAGTAGTGATTAAGATGGCAAATAAAACACATATAAATCCAGGTGCATTTGTTCTGGAGATAATAGGGAGTCTGGTATATATATTTTTGGTATATCTAATATCAACAAACGGATATGGATTACGCAGTCTGCTTCTAAGTGGACCGGGAGCAACATGGTTGCCAATCCTTTACGCTACAGCTTTAATTGGAGGTGTGTTACTGTTCATAACAAGCTTCGGGAATATTCTATCCAACAATGAGTTTAAGAAAGTCACTTTCCTTCCAGCAATACTAACTGGTTTCGCGCTTGTGGCACTCACAGCTGGAACAAGTTTACTATGGGTAACCTTGGTAGGATTTGTACTATCAATATGCGGAGTTGGTATATCAGAAGAAAAATAAGATTAGTATCTACTAATCTTTTCTTTTTTATTCGTAAGGCAAGAATACCACGACTTTCAAGTCGTGGATGAATTGCATG
>CAZBLA010000119.1:0-3019 GCA_964492665.1 Microcaldota archaeon | reverse complement strand
GACTTCTTGTAACTCCTTCCAATCCACGGTAATCTGCAAATTGGTGCCATACTGTCTGCCACTCCATAAATGATTCTGGATACAAAAAAGGTGCGCCTATTTTGTTTTTGTTCATTGCTTCTAATTCCACATTCCAATTCCCAATAAAATTAAAATCGAGATAAAATTCTCCTCTTACAACTACTTGTTCATTGTATTTAACCCAGTTCCCTTTATCTTTGTATTTTTCCTTTTTATTCCATCTTCCTCTTTTTTCTTACTTTTATATAGTCCTAAATTAAGAGTTTTGTCCATCTGATCGCCAAACTTAAATAGCTTATAACATATAAAAAACTATAGGAAATAATGGAGTTATTCAACACAGTAGGATAAACCAAAAACATAAATATCTTTTAAACTGTAATGCAGATGTTGGTTTTATGATTAACAAAGCAATGACCAAATCTACAGAGTCGATTCAGAAAGATGTTGTGCCAGATACATCCAAAAATTTATTACGATCTACAAACAGAAGCAATATGCCTAAACAGAAAGCACAAGAAACTAATATACAAGAGATGTATGCGCTGATGGAGACTTATGATGATTTTGCGAATAGGATGACTGAGCTTCTGGAAGAACATAAAAAAGCGGAAGAGAGATTATCCAATTTAGTGACTACTACTGATGAAGGCTATATCTTAAGAGTGGCGGAAAGGCTTACTAATAATCCGGATATATTGAAAGAAATTCATACTAAACTCGGAGACGGTCATACCATCTGGACTAGAATGAAAAAAGTTTTCTTTTGAAGAACCTTCAAAAAAGGAAACAAAATACATTAAATGTTTATCTCCCGAGATACTGATGCAAACATATAATTATCTCTTAAACTGTACTAATCGTGATTTTATAATTAACAAAACAAACACAAAAGATACAAAAACAACAACCTGGAATGATACATTCAGTGAATTACTTAGACCTACAAGGGCGTTTAGTGTATCTACTCCAGAAGGAGGTGTAATGATTCCATTTACTGAATTGATTCCGCTTCTTAAGGTTCCTGTTTCAAAAGAATCGGCAGACAAAAATGTAAAATCCATTTTATTCACCGAATTAAAAATACTTGCCGAGGCGTATGTCATGAGGGATCCAAAGGAGCTGGAAAATATAAATAAAAAACTGCATAATTTAGCAAAGAAAACAGAAAATATTGATGTATTATACTCCATAACACTATTCAGTAAAGATTCGGAGACTTTGGATGTAGTCTGCGATAGGATCCTCAATAGAAGAAGCCAATTGTCTGACAAATTAAACGGATCATTAAAAATGAAGGATATTGTTTTAGTAAGTCTTATGCGCAATAAGTACATATCCAACCACACCTTACTCACCATTATACATAACAAATGAAGTGCATACTGGAATGAAAAAAATATCGGTAGATCTGTTAATACTCCTTATTTGAAAAAAAGTTATAATAAAATGCCGTATCCTCTTTGGAATTAGTGGGTTTTTTAGAAAAATTGCAAAATAAGAAACAAAATACAGTTAAACACCCTATCCGGAATTTGGATGATACGAACATATAAATATTTTTTAAACTGTAATGCAGATGTGATCATATAACTATATATAATAAACTTCTAAAAGGGACAAATGAGGCAACATCAATACAAAAAGAGACTACAACAAATGGGATGTTTAGACTCAAGTTTCCATTTTTAGTTTCATAACTAAATCCTAATTTTTTGTTTTTCGTCGACATAAAGGTCTACTTTTCGATTTATTTTCATATGCCCTAACTTATTTTAATTTAATAATGAGATATATTTATGTTACCTAACTATATTATGGTATCAATAATAAAGAAAATAATCAAGGGAAAAGCATATTATTACCTAGTAGAGAATGCATGGATTAATGGAAAATCAAAAAGAGTTTGGCAGAAATATTTAGGAAATGCAAATAATATAAAGAAAGTTTATGAGAATGAAAGAAATCCTGTCGTCTACTCTAAGGTATTCGGTTCTGTTGCTAGTATGTTACGTGTAGCGCAAGAACTTGATCTAAGACAAATAATCTCCAATACTGTCCCTGATATAAACTACAAACTCAAGATATGGGAGCACATCTTAATGCAAAGTATCTGCCGATTCAATGATCCTATCAGCAAGAAGAAATCAATTAAATGGTATAATGATTCTATATTATCATTGCTCTGGAAGAGAACATTTACCAGTCCACAAACTATCATGAACCAATTCGATAAACTCATAAAGAAAGATGCAAACATGATTCCTAAAATCGAAGAGGAATTGTGTAAAGTACTCATCTCAAAGGGGATATCCCCATCTACATTAATTTGGGATCCAACAAACTTTTTTACACATATAATACATGGAGAAGAATTACCACAGAAAGGTGTCAGCAAAGAAAAACGTTATGATAAGAATATAATCAATTTAGGGATGGTTGTAAGTGATCAAAACATACCAATGATGCATACTGTTTATGAAGGTAATAGGCATGAAACTCAAGTCATTACAGGAGTTGTTGATACTCTTTATTCTAGGTTTATGGCACTTGGATTTCCAGCAAAAAATTTAGTTGTTGTTTTTGACAAGGGAAATAATTCTGAAGGCAATATTAAATATATGGATAAAAAGTTCAATTTTGTTGGTGCATTGAAAAAGGTACAGGTAAAACATCTTTTTAAGATTGGACTTGAAAAATTTGAGAAATTATATGAAACAAAATCAGGAAATATTATTTATGGATACAAAACTACCGAAACTATCTACGGAAAATCTTATACAGTAGTTGTAACATACAATGAGAAGACTGCCACTAAACAAAAAAAGAAAATCACTACAGCGATAGAAAAGATAAGTAAGAAATTTATTATATTGGAGAAGAGCATAAACACACGAAAAATAGGTAGGAAACCAACCACTAAAGGGATTGCTATGCAAGTATCAGACTTCCTATTTAATCAGTATCGTTCATTTTTTGAATGGAATTTCGATGAAAC
>CAZBLA010000118.1:0-3076 GCA_964492665.1 Microcaldota archaeon | reverse complement strand
CCTGGGAGCACAAATCCTTTCGCTTTTGGGGTCTTTTCTCCGATATGATTTATGTATGACTCTAATTTCTCAATGTCTGCAGAGTCTATGGGAGTCTTTGGACCGAATCTTTTATCCAATATTTCTGAAATTTCTGCATTCATGGTGAATAACCTGTTTTGTATTGAGATAACTTGCTCTTTCAATATTAACTCTATACTCCCTGATCTTAATATTCCGAGATAGGAGATAAGCTCATCCAATGTTCCCATAACTTCAAGCAAAGAATCTGATTTATTAATTTTCTTGTCTCCTACAAAAGTTTCGCCTTCATCCCCAACTCCAGTAAAATATGAATTGTTGAACATATAATCAGTATTAATGTAAAAAATTAGATATTTAATATATACTATTGAAAAACTTTGTCCAATAATTTTTTTATTCGTAGGGCAAGAATACTACGACTTTTAAGTCGTAGATGAATTGCATATTACAATGACATCCTCTACGGCCTAAAGGCCGTAGTATCCTAGGTTTATACCGCAAAGGGTATCTGGTTGAATATGTCCTGCCTTCTGATGTAGTTTTGCAGTGTGTTTTCATTTCTTGGACCGACACTTCCGTTGCTGTATCCAGCACTCCAGAAATGTCCTTTGAAATATCTCAATCTATGTCTTGGCATTTCCTTGAATAATGTATATGAAGAATATCCCTTCAAAAGTTGTACTGCATATGAAATTGACATTGTATTTGGTATACTTACTTCCATATGCACATGTGCAAAATCCTCTCCGAATGACATCTCTTTTATTACCACGCCGTACCTTTCTGCGACGTCGTAAAGCGCATTACGGATTATTTCTATAGTTTTTGGATTCTTAGACATCTTGTATCTGTATTTTGTTACAAAAACTATATGGTGCCAATTGTACTGATGGCCAACTTCGTTGACCAATGGTTTTATATTTTTTGCATGGTTTACATTATTCATTTGATCGCGTTTCTGGTAGGATTGCGGCGCAAATTTTTATGCGACGCTCTACCATTGACGAATATTTAGAAAAGAAGATTGTAAGTTATTGCATCATACATTGCAATTCATCTACGACTTGAAAGTTGTAGTATTCTTGCCCTACGAATAAATTCTTGTCAGTTTTATATCTGGATTTTATTCTTTAGAGTATTTTGTTGTAGGGTTGTTGCGCTAAGATTAGTCCTTTGTCTATCTTCACTTTTTTTTGCATCTTTACATTTTTTGTAGAGTTCTTTAAGAATGTCGGAGTCCTTTTCCAACATACTGATCGCAAATGAAATATAACATAAAAATATTTAATTTTTACGGAAGTTTTATAATATCAGAATATCCTAATTTATTGTACAAGTTTTATGTAATGCTATAGTTTATACAAGTCTTCATAGATTATAAGTTTCCCCAGGTTTGAGCAGAACCACTTCCATTATTCCTTCTAGACCTATTTTGAATGTTAGTGGATTCTGTTTTATTTGTGGAAACGTGTTATAATGCATAGGAAATGTTAATTCTGCACCTATCACTTTTGCAGCTTCTATTGCTTGTTCTGGACCCATAGTAAAGTATCCTCCAATAGGGAGCATTGCAATATTTGGACTAAAAAATTTTTTTATTAATTTCATATCGCTGAAGAATGATGTGTCTCCTGCATGATAAATCGTTTTTCCATCAACCTCTAAAACAATTCCTGCTTCATTTCCAGAGTGTATTGCATCAACAAGAGTAACTTTTATCTTTCCTATGTCTATCAAACCGCTCCCTTTGTTCATACCTATTGCATTCTCCTTTTTCAGTCCGTTTTTCTGCATTTTGTCTATAGTCTCTACCATAGAAACAACTTTAGCATCTGTGGCATTTGATATTTTTATTGTATCTCCAAGATGATCTATATGATCATGTGTAACCAATATAAAATCGATATCAGTCAAACTGTTGACTTCTACTGGACAAGAAGGATTTCCATTTATAAAAGGATCTAAAAGGACTTTGATACCTTTGGACTCGATAATCCATGCGGCATGTCCCAACCATTTCAATTCCATATATTATCACTGTTAATCATTTAAATTTCTTCTTTTTGAGTTGGATTTATCTTCTTTTTCCAAATTTAATGCTATAAGTTTAGTACCACTGGTTATAAGTCTGTAACCAATGCTTGCCATAACAAGAAGCAGTATTACTGCGACTGCGGAATAAAAAAAATTTGGTGAGGATATCATAATTCTCAGATTTGTTGATGTGTGGTTAAGCATTGCTTGGTATATATTGGATTGATAAAAGATATAACCAAGGTATACAGCAAAAAGTAACACTCCGACCCCTATGGATATTAAGATATGCCCCATATTCCTTTCCTCCAACATTGTATCATTGAAACAATTAAACAGAAAGAATAAAAACATTTCTGTTTGTTCCATCAAATAGGAATATTATTTATGTTTCTTGGAGATTACTGTCCCAAAGATGTTTATCGAATGTATAAAGGCACCAAGAAGCAATGCTACAGAACCTATTATCAAAATGTAGATATTTTTAAACTGTAATATCATGAGAGCCACCAGCAAAATAAGCCCAATATTCCAAAGCACATATTCTACAATTATACTTTTGAAGTTTGCGAAACTGTTGCGTGATACTCCCGGAACAAATATATATGAAATAGCAAATATCAGCTGTGTTACAAACCCGAAAAGCAAAAGTATGTCTATCGGATTATTGTCTTTCATGGGGATTATACCTCCTATAGTTAGTATTAGGAGTATTGTTCCAACAAAAAAGTATACAAATCCTGTTAGTATGAATAATCGTGAAAGTTTGCTAGTCGTAGATACATTATCCATTCATGACACCAATATATAAACCACCACCAACATTTTTATAATGGATATTGCCAGAATGATACTCGAGTGACATCCCCCTACTGTAAAAGCAGAGGCTTCCTCTGCGGATTGCAGAGTAAGTTTTCGGGTTCTGCGGTGCGGATTGCGATACCTGTTGTGTCGTATATCTTCCCGAGCGCAGCTTCCTGCATGCCCTGCAGTAGCTCTGTTGAGTATGTTTATTGAT
>CAZBLA010000117.1:0-3159 GCA_964492665.1 Microcaldota archaeon | reverse complement strand
CATCCATTTTCAAACTGGTGTATGAAAAGATGGAAAACAAAAAAATGGATTGAGCTTTTGAAGAAAATAAAAATGGAATTTCAAAATTATAAATTTGTTTTTATTGGTGAAAGTGATGACTATAAAATTTTTAAAAAAATTGAAAATCAGTTAGATTTTGAAGTTTATTCTCTTATTGGGAAAATTAATCTAAAAGAATTATTACTTATAATGAAAACAAGTGATTATTTTATAGGAATCGACAGCGGTCCAGCAAATATGGCACATCTATGTAATTTGAAGAGTATTACAATTATGGGACCTGGTCCTCATATGTATTTACCTTATGATAAATATGATATTATTATAGACAAATCAAACGGCAGAGGATTATATCAAATGTTTTTTAAAAAAAAAGATAGTTTTATAAACAAAATTAAAGTAGGCGATGTTTTTTCTGCTTTTAAAGAACTTGTAAAATAAGTAAAACAACAAATATGCAAATAGTAAAATTAAATAAAGAAAAATTTTCAATAATTATTCCAGCATATAATGAAGAAAAAATTATTAAAGAAACACTGGAATATCTGAAAAATTTATCTTATCCAGAAAACAAATATGAAATAATTGTAATTGAAAACTGTTCAATAGACAAAACGTATATAATTGCCAAAAAATTTGAATCTAATAATTTTAAAATTTTTCATTCAGAGAAAAAAGGGGTTTCAAAAGCAAGAAATTTAGGAATTGAAAAACTGTCTTTACAATCTAAATGGGTTTTATTCTTAGATGCAGATACTTTTTTAAAACCAAATTTTTTAAATGAATTAAATGATTATCTGCATAAATTTCCTAAATACACCCATGGAACTGCATATATTAATCCTACTAAAAATACACTCAAAAACAGATTTTTTCATTTTTGGTTAATAAATTTGGGAGATTTTTTATTTAAATATTTACACAGAATTCACATTGTTAAAAAAGATTATCTTTCAGATATCAGATACAACGAGGAAATGGATGTTGCAGAAGATTTATTATTCTCCAAAGATTTAAAAAAGGCTGGTGGAAAATATTTTTTTATGCTCACAAAAAATGTATTAAATTCTACAAGAAGGTGGGACAATAAAGGTTATTTAAAACCATATTTATTAAATTTTTATCATTCTTTTCTTTCTATTTTTAATAAAGAGAAATTAAAAAAACAAAAATGGAAAATAATTAGGTAAAATGGACATATATTCTCAAATAAACTGGTTGATAGTATTTTTTTCTAATCATCAAACTCTAACATATTTAATATTGTTTTTGGGTTCTTTTTTTGAAACAGTAATAGGATTTTCATTTTTTGTATATGGTGAAGTTTTTTTTCTGGTTGGTTCAATTCTCGCAGGAATGGGGGTTTTAAATATTTGGATGGTTGTCTTAACTCTCTACATTGGAGGCATCGGGGGTGACAGTCTAAGTTATTTTTTAGGTAGGAATTATGGTCTTAATTTATATTATTTTTTCGAAAATATCATCTTTTTCAAAAAATACATTAACAAAGAGAATTATCAAAAAGGAACTAATTTTTTTAAAAAATATGGTGGGTATAGCGTTTTTTTTGCAAGATTTTTAGGTCCAATTTCTTGGATAACTCCATTTTTAGCAGGAATTTACAAACTAGATTATAAAGTCTTTTTAGAATATGATCTACCTGCAATTATTTTAGGAATTGGACAATTTATCATCATAGGATATTTTGCAGGTATACATTATAAAATTATTTTGAACTTATTTTTCAAATACATATTTATACTATTATTCATAACGCTAGTTTTATTTTTCTTATATATTTACTTAAAAAGAAAAAAATATATATCTAAATTCAAAAAAAGATGGGCACACAACAAAAAAAGATTATTCATAATAACAATCAAACACTTTACTCTAATAACAATTACAACAATAATAATCTTCTTAATTTTTTTATTATATTTATCTTTTGGATATAAAGCATTGCATCCATCAAACATAAAATCAAATAAAACAATATTACTAAATAATACTTACATTAATAATTGTAAAAATCTTGATACATATTATTTAAATTCTTATTCAGATATAATCCAACCAATCAATATTATTTTCATCACAAATAAAGATATTTCAAGTATTTTGGGTACTAATTGGTTTAAAGTTGGTATTTTTAGAGAAAAACAATTTTCTATAAAAGATTTTATAACTTCTATAAAAAATAAAACTCTACCAGTCAGTAATCTTTATATGAATAATCTTTCACAAGATACAGCATACCAGTACAAAAAGAATTCAATAATAAAAAGAGAGCATATTAGATTTTGGAATTTTACCAATAAAAATAACTCTAAACAAAAAATCTATTTAGGTTCTATTTCTGATGACGATGGTATTACGTTCAAATTTTATAATCACTTTTTTACCCCTGTTCATGAGATAGATCAAAATGTAGATAAAAGTAGAAATTTTATAGGTAATTATCTATCAAACAAGAAAGGACTCAAGTGCACATACATTCAGACAAATTGCGGTGTTAAAAAAAATAAGAGTGACGAGCAACAATACTACACAGATGGAAAAATATTATCGTGTTCCACAAATTAAAAAGTTATAAAAAATTGACATCTGTATACAATAATGAGACACTAAGCTGAGATATTGAGTTTATATTAAGTAAACACACGAGAGGAGACAACCTAATGACAAGCTTATACAACCACGACGAGAAAAAGGATACGGCAACAATGACCTGTATAATGAACAGAAATGTATGCCGTAGCTCTCTTGTATTGTACGCAGATTATATAGAACGCTTTAAGAGTCATGCAAAAGAGATTAATAAACCATCAGACCAGTTGACTATTCTTCTCTTGAATATTGACGATATATACGGTAGACCAATATCCAAAATGCTTCTACCTGCATATAATTGGACAGAGGCGCGCAGAAAAAAAGAAGTTCCATTTATTCGTGCACTTATGACGAAAGAAATACTCCATAAAGTGCTTACTATTATTAAAAAAGAAAAAGCGGAAAAACTCAGGACTATGTCTTGTATGACAATAGTTGTCGTAGACTATAATAGTATTGAAATATTTAAAGCTTAATCTCTTGTTTTCAAAGACCCTATGCATAATTTTCGCATAGGGTATTTGT
>CAZBLA010000116.1:0-3224 GCA_964492665.1 Microcaldota archaeon | reverse complement strand
AAATGCAGAGGAAGCCTACACCTTTAGGTGTAGGAGGATGTCACAAATGATGTCACTCAAGTGATAATATGGATATAATGGACAAGGCATGGTTTGATGGGGAGGTTGTTGATTATAACAATATCAAGATTCCTCTCTTGACTCACTCGCTTCAGTACGGAAGTGGTATATTTGAAGGAATAAGAGCCTATGAAACAAAGAGAGGCGCCGGAATATTTAGAATTTCTGATCATATCAACAGATTCTTTGATACTGCAAAAATTTATTCAATGAATATGGATTACAGTAAAGAAGAGGTATCTGATGCGATAATAAAAGTCACAAAAGCAAATAATGTCAAATCCTGCTATATACGTCCGTTTGCATTCTACAATACGGATCAGATAGGGATGTCTACTTTTGAAAAGAAAATATCTGTATCCATCGCTGTTGTTGATATGGGAAAGTATCTAAAACGAGACATAGGAGAAGGTATAAAATGCAAAATCTCATCATGGACAAGGATAAGCTCATCAGAGCTGCCGATAAAGGCAAAAGCAAGCGGCAACTACCTTAATTCTATAATAGCCAATACAGAAGCAAAAAGCCTAGGTTTTGATGAAGCTATACTCATATCACAAGAGGGATATGTGAATGAAGGAAGTGGAGAGAATATATTCATAGTAAAAAACAATGAATTAATAACACCCAATACAGATTCGGACATACTTAATGGAATAACAAGAGATACAGTAATAAAAATTGCGGAAGACTCCGATATAAAAATCTCGGAACGCAGACTGCATAGAGAGGAATTGTATACTGCGGACGAAATATTCTTCACAGGGACAGCAGCTGAAATTACTCCTATATCAAATGTGGATAATTTTATAATAGGAAAGGGCAAAGAAGGTATACTAACAAACAAGATTTCATCAAAATACAACGAGATCATACATGGAAAAGATACTAATTATTCAGACTGGATCACTTATGTATAACAGATGACCACGATACAACTATTGCAATCCGAACCGCAGGAACCGCAGAACCGATAACATACTCCACAATCCGCAGAATAAGCCCTACTGTTTAAGCAGGGAAGGATGTCACATATTTGGATTTTAGTGGAATTACTGGACAACCCAACTAAAAGGAAAACTCCTAAATATCTAAAGAACAGTATTAAAATCCTAAAAATTATAAAATAAGTGATATTATGGAAGTCAATAAAACTCCAAGATCAACTGAATTTGATATTAAACTTGCTGGACTCCGAAGAGATGCAATACACACAACATCTCCAACAGAACAAAAAAAGGAATTTTTAGAGTTAGCTATAAACTATTATCAAGAGAGTATTAACCTAATCAAAACTCAAATTGATCCTGTATTGGAACGGGCTAATAAAAACTTACGGGATCAAAAGAGTATCCTATTACCCTATATGCAGATACCACTAAAACTACATGAGGCTGCTAAGGAGTGGGCTGAAGGACAATTTAAAGAATATATGCAAAAACCTGATAGGGATATTAAAGAAGCTTTAAGAAAAGCTATGAACCAATGCGATAAAGAAGATATAGAGCTATTAAAAAAAGCAGATGAAGAAGCTTTTAAACGGCATAATAAAGGCATAAGCACACAAGCAAAACAGATGCAAATAAGGCAAATGCCCCCACCAAATTTAAAAGGATTTGTAGAAGAGTATTCTGATGAAGTTACAGAACCTCCATCTGGATTATATGGATCATATATAGAAGTCCGGATCCGAGTTAATAATGTGATCAATAACGCTATGCAAATACCAAATGAACTATATGAAGAAGCTAAGAGACAAGCTCGGATACAGTTTGATAATAATATGCAAAAACCTGATCAAAGATATAATGAATCTTTTGAACGGGTTAAAGAGCAACTTGATGATAAAGCTGTATCATTTCTAACAACACTGCAAACAGAAGCTTCAAAACGAGCTGAAGAACAGCTTAATGATACACTTATGCGGATAGGAGTTATGCCTCTATCAAAAGAGCAGCTTGGACAGGTTTTAGAACAGACCAGAGAGCAGCTTGAAGAGTTCACTAAAAAACTACTCAAAAAAACCGCATGAATTATTCAGCCATATGCCGTTTACTTGTAATATAAGCAAACTAAAAGAAAACGCCTAAATATTCAAGGATTATATACTTATTAGTGATTTATATGACAAATAGCACCACATTATCTGCCCAACCCTCTGTTAAATTGCGTACAGAAAAGCATAAACAATCCATTGCGAAATCTCCTACAATACCAATAACAATGCCGAAGCTAAGTGGACTAAATAAATTATGTCAAAAAGACGTAAACTTATTCTTACAAAAGTACCCAAAATTAAAAACAATAAAGGATATCAAAATATTACTCTTCCCAGTTATGCTACAAGTATATACTACAAAAATAGGAAAAGCCAGAGAGCAGCTTGAACTATTAAGGGGAGATACAACTAAAAAATAAGATAGACCTGTCGGATTAAATAATAAAAATACGAATAAGATAAATACAAATATCATACCGGCTTCTCATCCTTTCAATTAATTCAGATATCCTATCTGTCAAACTCCATATCTTCTACACAACTAAAAATCAACCATAATGTATATCTTCCATTATGCCATATCATGTCTGCTAACAATCTACAGCAGATAGGATGTTGACTTTTCAAATATTTTTGTCCGATTTAAATCGACGGTCAAGGATTCCCCCCAATCTTGTTGGGGGATGAATTGACCTGTTAATTATCTATTTTGTAGACTTTCTTAGTTGTAATCTATTCAACCTCATTTGGAGTCAGATAAATACAATAATATTACTTTTTCTACCAATATTTTGTGACGGTAGTGTGACTGCTGCAAAATTTCGCAGTCCGGATATTTCTACCGCTAAAGTGTTAATATGAATAGTGTAAACTATAAAAATAAAAATACCAGTGAAAATACTTATGGACATAAGTATAACTTACAACACATTGTTTTTGTATCAAAATACAGATACAAAGTCTTCAAAAATCCAAAAACACAGCAAATAATAAAAACTTCACTTTATGAAGTTGCGTCTAAATATAAAATTGAGATAAAAGAGTTTGCATTTGGTGAAGATTTTGCGCACATCCATATGGAAATAAATGTTCCAAATACTCTCTCTATTGCAAAAGTTATACAAATATTGAAGAGTTATTCCTCACGTGTTCTATTTCAATCGAT
>CAZBLA010000115.1:0-3270 GCA_964492665.1 Microcaldota archaeon | reverse complement strand
CCTTTACAGAACTTATTAAAGAGCTAATGTGCCAATTTACTTTCAAGGAATGCTACAACAGAGCTCCTGCAGGGTATGCAGGAAGCTGCGCTCGGAAGATACACAATACAACTATTGCAATCCGAACCGCAGAACCGATAACATACTCCACAATCCACAAAAGAAGTTCATACTTTTAAGCAGGGAAGGATGTCACATACTCACTGCAAAAGCCATTTCCATAATGGGATGAAGTTTATTTTTTTGCCATTAATCCTCTCTACACTTTCATAATCCCATGTTATGATGAATAAGTTGTCGCACTTGAATTCTTTACTTGCTGAGATCAATGATCTGACTTCTCTATCATTAAGCTCCTTTATGTCTGAAACATAAGTTACTTGTATCAGCTTTATTATCTTGTTCCCTGTTCTGAGCACAAAATTAACTTCCCTCTGTAAATGGTCTTTCCAATAATTTATTTCTATTTGCCTTGTATGATACATCTTTCTACGCAGCAGCTCTATTGCGACAGTGTTTTCCATAAGTGCATTGATTGGAACATTTAGTGAAATAGTACGTGCCAATCCAGTATCTATGGCATAAATCTTTTTTGGTGCCATAATAGCTTCTTTAAGTTTAAAGGAAAATCTTTCTAACTTGAACAGTAAATAGGCATTTTCCATATAATTAATCCAATTCTGTACAGTGCGCTTGCCACTTATACCAAATATCTTTCTCAATTTATTATAAGTGATCTCATTTGATGTGTTAGCAATTAGGTATCTGGCCATATCTGAAAGTTTAGAAGTTAATCTTATATGGTATCTCTGCGATATATCACGCTCTACCATATCCCTGTAAAGATCCATTAGAAACTGACTTCCGTTCTTCACTGCAAGCGGGAATCCCCCTATATGCAGAAATTCTTTTAGCATAGACCTTATTGCTACCTTTTCCCTTGTCGATAATTCAATATTTGGTTTTACGCCTTTATATGTGAGAAATTCACTAAAGCTGAATGGAAGCAACATATAATCAATATGTCTACCAGTAAGATATGTAGCAAGCTCTTTGCTCATCATCTTTGCATTGCTACCAGTTATAAGTATACATTTTGAATCAACAAGTCTGGATATAAACCTTTCCCAACCAGGTACTTCTTGGATTTCATCAAAAATTAGTAATTTTGTATCACCTCTGAGTCTGTATATCGCTTCAAGTACCTTGTTGAGTTCAGATGCCTCCATCCTTAATCTTTCATCATTAAAGTTCAGTTGACCACACTTCTCTTTTCCTACGATCTGCAGTGTTAGTACTGATTTTCCTGCTCTTCTAGGTCCAGTTATAATATGTGCGGCTCCGGTTTTCAAGGAAGATTGTTTAATTTTGAGTTCACGCTTTATTATGTTTTCATCGGCAAACAATGCTTCCGCACTCTCCTCCTGATCCTTGATTATTGTTATTATATCATCAACATTTATCATAATAAGATATTAAAAACAATTATATTTAAAACTTACTCTTAGAAAGAGTAATTTTGCTAAAATCTTACTCTTACAAGATTATTATTCGTAGAGCAAGAATACTGCGACTTTTAAGTCGTAGATAAATTGGATATTACACTAACTCAATAATCACAATTTTCAGAATAGAAAAACTGACAGATTGGGAACTGCGATCGAAACCATGCATCTGAAACAGATGCAGATTGCAGATGAACAGAGAAAACGCATCAATAAACATACTCAACAGAGCTACTGCAGGGCATGCAGGAAGCTGCGCTCGGAAGATATACAATACAAATATCACAAGTTGCATCGCAGAACTGAGAACATACTCTGCAATCCGCAGAATAAGCCCTACTGTTTTAAGTAGGGGAGGATGTCACTACTGCATATACATGCAATACCCTGTTGCTTGATAGGCTGTTGACAAATCAATACACGACGTAATAAAAAAAGTGTAAATCTTACGATTAATTTCAATATACGGAGGTGAATCTGGGAGCTTGATATACCAAAAAGATCAAATTAGATAAAATGTCCAAAAGTCGACATCCTAAAAAATACAATACCTATACCTTTTTAAATATCAACTTATATAATTTTTTTATAAATATTTCTGTGATTTTATGAATAGGTCTAAAACAGGTTCTCATACCCAAGGTATTATTCGTAATGCAACCCCCATATTGATAGGATTCATACTTCTGCTCGCAATAATTGGTATGCAGCCAACAACGTCAGCGGCTCAAACCGTAACATCAACAATCACAGTAGGCATATCTCCAACTGATGTCGCCTTCAACCCATCAGGCACACTCGCTTATGTTACAAACGGGTTATCAGGCACAGTCAGCGTAATAGACACATCAGTATTTGATGCAGGACAATCATCAACTGTATCAACAACACCTACTTCCACATCCATCCAATACAAACCGAACAACAAACCGAACAATACAATCACAGTAGGCTCAGACCCAACAGTTGTCGCCTTCAACCCTTCAGGAACCTTAGCTTATGTTCCAAATTGGTTATCAGGAACAGTCAGCGTAATAAACACATCAACAGGAACAGTAACATCAAATATAACAGCAGGCATAGCTCCAACTGATGTAGCCTTCAACCCATCAGGCACACTTGCTTATGTTACTGGTGGTTTTGGCACAGTCAGCGTGATCAACCCATCAACAGGATTAGTAACCAATACAATAGCAGTAGGCGCAAACCCACAGAGTGTAGCCTTCAACCCTTCAGGCACACTTGCTTATGTTGCTAATTATGGTTCAAATACAGTCAGCGTAATAGACCCTTCGACAGGATTAGTAACATCAACAATAGCAGTAGGCGCAAACCCACAGAGTGTAGCCTTCAACCCTTCAGGCACACTTGCTTATGTTGTTAATAGGGGTTCAGCATCAGTCAGCGTAATAGACCCTTCGACAGGATTAGTAACCAGCACAATCACAGTAGGCTCATACCCAAATGGTGTAGCCTTCAACCCATCAGGCACACTCGCTTATGTTACTAATAGGGGTCCAGGCACAGTCAGCGTAATAGACCCTTCAACAGGATTAGTAACATCAACAATAGCAGTAGGCACATCTCCAACTGATGTCGCCTTCAACCCATCAGGCACCTTTGCTTATGTTACTACTCCAGATTCTGACACAGTCAGCGTAATAAACACATCAACAGGAACAGTAACATCAAATATAACAGCAGGCACAAACCCTTGGGGTGTCGCCTTCAACCCTTCAGGCACACTCGCTTATGTTACTAATAG
>CAZBLA010000114.1:1578-3336 GCA_964492665.1 Microcaldota archaeon | reverse complement strand
CATCAGCGACGGTAAATCCTGAAGGCAACGTCCAGTTGAATGTAACATTATATGCAGTCGTATTTAATGTACCGCTGCCCACTAAATTTTGCACATACGCACCGAGAGAAAAAGTTTGCGGTGTCAGATATAAATTATTAGGAACAGTGGATATTTGTTCATATAAATAAGGTCCTCCTGTGGTAGAAACAATAGTCCCCTCGACAATCTGAGAGAACCGATTTGAAATTTTTCCCTGCTCAGTAATGTTGAAATGCACCAGCTCCTGTTTTATAGAAGTAAGAAAAGTTGCATTGACTAAAATAGTTTTATTAGCACCCGCAGGAATCTGATAAGTAAAGAATGAATTACCACCATAATCAGGTTTCCCATCAAGATAAATCCGCGGGTTTGAAGAAGTAGATAAATCATCGTGAATCTTAAAATCAAGAGAACAGTTATTCTGAGAATATTCAGGGTCTCCTGTATTAAATATAGTTATATTTCCAATTCGCTTATTCTGCAGCTTACTGTATCCTGCAGTTGCGCCTAAATTCGTTGGGGAAGCATGCCACGAGCAGTCCCAGAAAACAGGTAGTGTGTAATTTGAACTGTAAGAAAATGCCCCAAGCACATCTGTCGCAAGAATTCTGATAGTATAATTTCCTTCATATATTGGAGTAAATGAAGCATTCAGAATCTGTCCGTCAGGATAACTGGAAACTGTGTTCATTGAAACATTTTGCCATGTGTTTGTCACATTCTTCCATTGCAAAATTGCAGCATTAAAATTGCCATCAAGATCAGAAACGTTTGCAGTGACCACAATTTGAACATGAGGGTCCAGATTTCCAGAGCTGTTTGGCGCATAGGTTACTGAATGAACAATAGGTGGAGTATTTCCAAGTAATGTCTGCATAATAGTAGTATTCAGATTGCCTCCTGTGTCAGTGGCAGAAACAAAATAATTATATATGAATCCCACTGTAAGATTACTCTGATTAATCAGCAGACTGAAGTTTGCAGAATTTAAGTCACTTGTTATAAGCGTTGCATTAGAAAAACCACCATCACCAAGTTGGTTCTGAGAATAAACACTTGTATAATTTCCCGCCTGTCTCGAGAAATAATTCAGATGAGAATAATACAGCTGTTTTATTTCATCTGTGCCCAGCGAACGATTGAAAACCATAAATTCATCAAGCGACCCGTTAAGCAGGGAAACTCCTGAATATCCCGAACCTATTTGATTGAACGAAATGCCCGTGCCTCCTGTATAAGCAATAGTTGATTTATATACGCCATTCAGATAAAGCTTTAGGTTAGAAGAATCAGAAGTGATAGTCCAGTAATTATAATTTGTATTATAAGGCACATTTAAGAATGCATGCTGTTCACCGCCGGTCGTTTTAAACTGCAAAGAACCGGAAGATGGTATAAATTCAAGATAAGGATATGCAGTTCCTGCAGATAAAATACTCTGAGTAGTTGATATATTATTCAGCTTTGCCCAGAATGAAATGCTCCACGGAACTGATGAAGAGAAAGAAACATCAGGAACGCTGACATAACCCTCACCATCTAACTGCAGTCCGCCACCATATTTACCGTCGGTCAGATTAACAGATGCATTTTCTTTAAGCGTTCCATTATTCCCATTTCCTGAATAATCAAATACATGAGTAGCGTTTTCTCCATAATCTGAACGGTTCTCAAAATCATAAAATAATATATTTCCTTTAAACAAATTAGAAACAGATTCTAGAGGAGAAATACTAA
>CAZBLA010000114.1:0-1478 GCA_964492665.1 Microcaldota archaeon | reverse complement strand
AATAATATATTTCCTTTAAACAAATTAGAAACAGATTCTAGAGGAGAAATACTAAGAGTTGTTTTTACATCATTCCAGCTATAAGTAATATCAGCTAAATTATTGTCCAGAATTGAAACATTAATCAACGCATTTTTGTTTGAACCACTGTTATTCGCCGGCGTCGGAGAAACAAACGAAATCTCAGGAACACTCTGAACACTATAATAACCGCTCCAACTACTAATATTAAATGCCACAGTTCCCGAATTGAGAGCAGTGAAATTGGAACAGCCTGGATTTGTCGTAGCCGCGCAAAGATGATTCCCATTCATAGCTAAAAATGGATAAAGATAATTTTTATCCAAATTATAAAGAGTCACATTTCCGGAAAGATTCAGAGCCGGCTGATTACTCACATTCACAAACGCATAATTTTTCCTGATGATTACATCAGAACTCAGATTATTTCCGCTTCCCGTGATTGAACCAATAAGGTTAATAATCCCATAATTAGAATTCTCAAAAGTTACATTAGATGTATTATAAAAAGTATACTTTCCAATGGGTGTATCAATAAAATTGATTGAATAAATATTAGGAGAAGTAAAATCAATATCCTTAGAAGAATTTATTATACTGACATGTGAAATAGTCAGGTTTCTGGATGTGGATGCAAAAGAAAAAGCGCTGCCCGTGTTTTCTATAGTACCTCCTGAAATATATCCTGAAGCATTAAGTAAAGAAATAGAATAAGTATTATTATTAAGGTTATTATTTGTAATATTTAAAAAAGTTGTGGCGCTGGAAAAAAAACCATAACCATTTGAGTTTATAGTGTTATTCAAAAAACTCACATGATAAGAAGATTCTGTGCCAATTCCTTTGTTATTAAACTCAAGAATATTATTAGTGATAGTATTACTACCACCAAGGTAAAAATAAATCCCATCATAATTATTAGAGTTAACTATATTGTTAGTGATAGTATTATTATTTGAATAATAAAGAATAATCCCATCCTGACTATTAAAGCTAGCTGTATTATTAACAATAGTATTATTATTATTACTTTGAATAAAAATACCATTCTGATTATTAGAGTTAGCTGTATTATTAACAACAGTATTATTATTGCTAGCAACACGAATCCCTGACTTTGTATTTGAATTAACTATATTGTTAGAGATAACATTACTATTGGAATTAGCGACACCAGCAGTATAACCACTAACATAAATCCCTGACCCTCCATCTGAATTAGCTATATTGTTAGAGATAATATTATTAGGTGAATAAATAATATTAATCCCGTCATGACTATTAAAGCTAGCTGTATTATTAGCGATAGTATTATTACCAGAAAAAGAAATCGCAATTCCAAATTCACCATTGAAGTTGGCTGTATTATTAATGACAGTAATATTATTAATACGAAAACTAATAAAAATTCCATTATTACTATTATTCGTGGCATTTATCATCTTTATAACAGAGTT
>CAZBLA010000113.1:0-3338 GCA_964492665.1 Microcaldota archaeon | reverse complement strand
TTGTTTACACCTTAATCCTCCTGTAAATCTGTCTTAAGCTTTGGGCTCAGTATAGATTGATTAACAGTAAAGAAAACGGTTAGGGGAAGTGGAGAATTTATACCGACATTAGGTAGGGAATTTAAGTTGACTTTAACAACATAGTTAAGTCTCTTCGCATCCTCACCAATATTTTTATCGCTATCATCACAACATCATCTCTTTAAAATCACAGGCCCCATCGGGAATTTAATATTTGCTGCTTGCAAAATTCCTCCTATCGCCATAATAATTCCGAACAAGCCTGCAACGAAAAATGCCCATCCACTTATAAGTGAAAGCCCTTTTACATTCCAATAAATTAACGTTAAGGTTAATAAACCGACATCAGCGCCAATTATGGATATAGAAGCAGCGGCTGGAGCATACTTGAGAAAAATTGGAGTTGTAAAAATAAGCACTATGGCAATGATTAACCATTCGAAACCTAATATTCTGTAGTCCAATTGCCAATGATATATTGGAGCAAAATAGCTTATAAAATAAGTTAGAGACGACGCAAAAGCAAAAAAAGCTCCAAAATAAATCCACGTATTTCCGCCAGCTGCGTTTCCCACTTTTAGCTCACTAAACCCAGCTACGAGATAGGGTATAGTACAAGCTAACGCTATAGCTGACATCAATAAAAGAGCTTTGGGACTCACAAAATTGGCTAGAAAAGCCCACGCTATCCACGTAACAATTGAATATGCTACCCATGCTGCAGGTGCTGCATCTCCATAAACCATAGTCACCTTAACTTCTGAAGTATTCTCACTCATTTTAAACCTCCTAAAAGTAAATGTCATGTTTCTATAATTGCTATAAGACTGAAGACTGCTGAATCTGCATTTTATTCCATTTTTTTATTAATTCGACCACATACACAGTCTGACATACACCTTATCCAATGCTTAATCATAATAATGAATTCTAAGTTGAGCAAAACAACCTCCTTGAAAGCGGTATAGTCTGAAAGGCTATACCGCAATTAAAAAAATTGCTACCAATTTTCCATACTGCCTCTATAAATCTCCTTAACATCTTCTATGCTAGCAGTTCTTGGAGACATAGATAATAATCTCTGCATTTTCATTGCAGCTTCTGATAATTCGTCTATATCTTTTTCGCTAAAATCTTCATATTTAAGACCTTTAGATATATTCAAGTCTTTCATTAATTTTCTTACACCTTCCTTGGCTTGCAAAGCAGCTTCTCTTAGAGATAATCCTTCAATATTTTCTCCAAGCCATTCTGCTACTTTTGCCAATTTTTTTTCTGCTAAAGGAGCAATAAATTCCAAAGATTTAGGTGCAGTTAATGTTACAGTTATTCCATGCGGCAGCGCATGCCTTCTGCCGGCTATAGGATAAGCCAAAGAATGCGGTATATGCACCCCTGCATTTCCAAATGCTCCACCTAAATGAGCTGCTAACAGCAGTTTCTCTCTAGCCTCTATATCATATGGATTGAAATAAGCTCTCCTCAGATATTGTCCTATTAATTTGATGCTTTCTTCAACAAATAGATCAGATACCGGATTTGAGCCCACATATACAGATCTATTTTGCGGTGTGGAAGGTCTAGGTTTTGAGTTATAGGGTATGCAAGTATATGCTTCTATAGAATGCATTAGCGCATCAATTCCAGTGGATGCTGTATAATAAGGGGATAACGTTATAGTTAATAAAGGATCGAGTAAAGCTATTTGGGCTTGTAAAAATGGAGATGATATGCCTACTTTTATTTTTTCTTTAGATAAATCAACTACAGCTACAGGTGTATTTTCACTGCCCGTTCCCGCGGTAGTTGGTACAGCTATAAGGGGTTTTAATGGCCCTGGCACCGGTTTCCCTTTTCCTGTTGGAAGTGCGATGTAATCTTTAAAATTGCTTGTTGGATATGTTGTATAAAGATTTACCATTTTAGCCGTATCCATACTGCTGCCACCGCCTATTCCTATGATGCCATCAAAATTTTTCCCTTTGGCAAACTCTATTGCATCCAAAATAGCCGTATCCATAGGTTCAATGGGTGATTTGTCATATATCTCCACATCAATTGCGTATTCATTGAGGTATTCTACGCAATTTTTTATGATATCCGTATTTTTGCTTATATTTTCATCTGTAATCACAAGAACAGATTTTATTTTAAGTAAACTTGTCTCATATCCTATTTCTGAAAGTACTCCAGATCCAAATTTTATTTTAACATTTCTAACTGCAAAAACATTATCGTTAGGAATAAAGTACTGCATACGTCTCTCCTTTTTATTTTCTTTATTCATAATATTGTGGTGCTAATTTAATTTTAGAGAAACCATCAGGATCATGGCCATACCAAATTTCTGCGTTTTCCTCTTCTGCTAAGTCTTTAATTGCATCATAAGCCTCAAGTGTCTTGGCAAAATCTATTGCAAAACCAGGTGGTATACCTTCGGCCAGATTCTCTCCTAAATATATTGCATCTCCTGTGATTATTACAGGTTTATGCTTTTTAAGTCTAACCATTACACTTTGATGACCAGGGGTATGACCTGGAGTTGGAAACATAAATACTTTACCGTTAAACATGCTTTTTATTCCTGTAACAGGTGTGTAGTTTATAGAAGGGTCTTTAATATCATCTTCTATATATGCTCCTTTCATGATTGAGTCAGGGAAAAATGCATACCGCAATTCATTTAACTGCACTATTACTTTAGCGTTAGGAAAATATTTTAGGCTTCCTGCATGGTCAAGATGCATATGAGTAAGTATAACATAGTCTATCTCTTCCGGCGTGACTCCTATACTTTTTAGAGCATTAACCGGCTTTTCATTTTTTGTCATAACAGGGTAATAAACATCTATGATATCTCCCCAAGTACCCCTGGGATCATCTACGCACCCAGGGGAGATGCCTGCATCAATTAACACCTTATTATCCTCTATATCTAGAAGATAATAAGGGACAGGTATATCAAACGGCTCTCCTAATCCTTTACCAAAAGTAAACTTATCTTTCGTACTTTTCAAAATACCGCTTTTGAATGCATACAGCTTCATAACACACCTCCTAATTTTCTTCTGTTAACAATAAGTTAACATCTGTAGAATAGTAAGCAAAAAGTATTCCTAAATATTTTTAAAAGGAGAAGCTTATTAAATAAGGATATTCCGAAAATTTTTAAAAAAAGGACGAGTAAAATTGCCTAAAACTATGCAAGAATGCCTCTAATTAATTATTTCTTAGTTTCCTTCTGAGTGTAGATGCATCTATTTGAAGTGCTTCTGCAGCTTTGGTTGCACTGCCAAATTTTTTTAAGGTTTCTCTTA
>CAZBLA010000112.1:0-3378 GCA_964492665.1 Microcaldota archaeon | reverse complement strand
TATCACCGACTTTGGGTAAATCTGCGTTTAGGATAAGCATCCTTGCACTAGTTCTTGCCATAATATTTGTATCCTTAATGATAGTTATGAGATATAGGAGCATATTCCTTATCATTCCGATACTCTTAACAACATTGATGGAACTTTTCATAATTGTATCCATAATAGGTCTTGTCGGAACCATAGATCTATCAGCGCTTGCAGGAATGATAGCTGTAGTGGGTACTGGAGTGGATGCCCAGATAATAATAACGGACGAGATACTAGCCAGAAAAGAGGGTAAAACTTCTGCGAAGGTGCTCTTAGGGCATGCATTCTACATAGTATGGGCAGACGCAGTGCTTCTGATAATAGCCATGATGCCGCTGTTCTTTTCTACCTCTCTAGTGCAGGTGGTTGGTTTCTCAGAATCTACCATAATTGGAGCATTGATGGGTGTTCTTATAACTAGGCCAGCATATGGAGCCATAGTTAGTAGGCATGCTGAAAAATGATTCTATAAAAACACTTCCAAATATAATATATAAAGTGGTAGGAATGATAAAATATTGTCCAACATGTCCGCGATCAACTAAGGATACCAGATTTATAGGAGAATTTTGCGAGCAATGCATAATAAGCAAAACAATCAAAACGATCCCAGACAGGATAAATGTGATAATATGCAAATCCTGCGGAAAAGTGAGGGAGGTAGCGGAGTTTGTCAGATATGACAAGACCAGCATAGGCAAGATAATACAGAGAGCAGCACATAACAAATTTACCGTATCCGTAAGGAGCATAGAAAATAATGCAATCGTCCACGCTAAATTGACTTATCCCATCAAGAACACTGATGAATCTGTGGTGTTTGAGAAAGACATAGCTATAAAATTCCTAAAACAGACATGCATCAAATGTGTGAGGAAACATTCCGGATACTACCAAGCAATAATCCAGCTCAGAGGAGATAAAGAACATGTGGAAAACATGAAAAAAAAGATCAACAGATTCCTCACAAGGCGGGATAGTTTCATAACAAAAACTAAATTGTTGCATAATGGGGAAGATCTATATATAGAAGACAAGAACAAAATAAAATCCTTCTTTAACATATACAAAGAACTGAAACCAAAAGTGACATATACATTATCAGGAATGAAGAACGGAAAGCGTCTTTACAGGCATACTTACTATGTATATCTATAACTGCTCGCTAATAACATCTATCCAAAGACCTTGAAGATATCTCCCGTGAAACCTTTTCCATAAATCCATCTAAATCAATACTGTTATACTGTTTACCAGATCTGCTTCTGACGGTTATCCTGTTTGACTGTTCTTCCTTATCCCCAATTATCAACATATAAGGCACTTTTGACATCTGCGCCTCTCTTATCTTATACTGCAAAGTTCTATCTGCTACATCTATCTGTGTCCTTATATGTGCTGACTTTAATCTGCTGATTAATCCTTCAGAATAATCTAAGCTCTTATCCGATATTGATATAACCCTCACTTGTTCAGGGCATATCCAAGTGGGAAAATCTCCCTTATAATTTTCGACTATAATTCCTATGAATCTCTCTATGCTCCCTAAAACTGCTCTATGTATAAGTATAGGCGTATGCTCCTTTCCGTCCTCTCCGGTATATGTTATTCTGAATCTCAAAGGTAATTGGTAATCTATCTGTATCGTGGCACATTGCCATAACCTTCCACTGGAATCGAGTATATCAAAATCAATCTTCGGACCATAAAAGCTGGCTTCCCCTTCCGCTATCTCATACTCCATTCCGTTTGATTCCAGTGCTTTTATTAAAGAGTCTGTAGCTTTCACCCATAGCAGATCATCTCCAATATAATTCTGCGGATTTTTTGTGGACAGTTTCGAGGTATATTTCAATCCGAATGTAGTGTATACCTCCATCACAAAGTTTATGACACTGCTTATCTCATCATAAAGTTGATCCTCCCTTACGAATGTATGTCCATCATCCTGCCTGAATTCCTGGACTCTTGTAAGCCCTCCAAGAACTCCGCTCAATTCTTTTCTATAAACTTTATCAAATATGACAGTCCTAAATGGCAGCTGCCTATAACTCCATTTCTTTGTCTTGTATATCATTATTGTTGAAGGGCAGTTCATAGGTTTCATTCCCATTCTTCCATTCTCATAATCAAACATAAACATATTATCCCTAAAATGATCATAATGTCCACTAACCATCCAAAGCGCAATATTTGCCAATGCAGGAGTGCTTATTTCCAAATATCCATATCTGTCATATTTCTCTCTGAGAAATTTCATTATTTCTCTATATATAACATGTCCGTTCGGATGCCAATATACCATTCCCGGAGATATCTCTTGCGCACTATAAAGATCGAGATGTTCACCTATAGTCCTATGATCCAAATCAGACAATCCTGACCAATCGCTTTTCCTGACTATAGACATATTCACGCTATCTTTTCCACCCTTTCCGGTTTTCTTTATACTAGTCGCGTCTGACTCCGAATAGCTTCTAGACTGTTCAGCGAGTGGATGCCCTTTTATACTCATATCTAACTGCTTGTTCCATCCGAAGGCAGCAAATTCTATATTCATATCATCGGACTGGAATTGTCTCATCCCCTTTATCAATCTTAATGATCTGTCTTGTGTTTCCAGATTATCGCTCAGATGCGCAAATGGATACACCAATACTCCTGCAGACTTTTGTTTTATCGCAAATCTGACTGTATCTTCTATTGCCCTATCCGCCAAGTCTTCAGTATCCCCTTTTTCTATAGACACTAGCATAAGCACAAAATTTTTAAACGTTTTAGGTTTTATGTCTACCTCTTCATATACCTCTGCTTCTGGTTTTATTGGTTTATATGATACCGAATTGACATCTAGTTGTAATATCTTCATAAAATGACCCTATAACTGCATTGACTACTATTGATCCCTATTAACAAACTACTATTCATATTACGATTCTGCTGATTTTCCTATTATCCTTTTCTTTTTGCATATCTCAATTATCTTTTATCCTATCTCTCTGCCAGATCCTATACCAACATAATTAATTTTTATTCGTAGGGCAAGGATACTACGACTTTCAAGTCGTGGATGAATTGCAGATTACAATAACTCAATACGCCAGCCAAGGATTCCCCCAATCTCGTTGGGGGATGAATTGACCCACTAATTATCTATTTTGTAAATTTCCTTAGTTGTAATCTATTCAATCTCATTTGGAGCCAGATAAATACAATAATATTACTTTTTCTACCAATATTTTGTGACGACAGGGTGACCGCTGCAATATTTGCGGTCCGGATATGTCTGCCGTCGAAGTGATCATATGAATAGAGGAACGAATGGAAAAAATATAAAGGTATCTAAAA
>CAZBLA010000111.1:0-3404 GCA_964492665.1 Microcaldota archaeon | reverse complement strand
TAGGAAATCTTTGACTTGCGCATAATATTGCTTAAGTATGAATTCCATCAGCTTTCCGGCTTGATTCCTTTCTATAGATTCGATAAGCGCATCGAAATAATGTTCCTTCTCAAGAGAGACATTCAGAAGCGGAAAAAGGCCGTCAAGCAATGTTTTATTGAAAATCAGGCGGCAGATCCTTTTATTTCCATCAAGGAATGGATGGATTCTATAAAGTTTGTAATGTGAGATTGTGGCCTTTTCTAAGGGATTCAGACGACTTTTCCCATACCATACGATAAATTCGTCCAATAGGTTATCTATTGTATTAGAATTGGGTGGACGGTAGGAGAGTTCCCTATCCATCTTATCCTTACCCCTCTTATGTATGTATACCTGTTTATTCCTGATGATACCAGGAGTTTTGATTCCAAAACTTGCCATAGCTGTTCTATGCAATTCCAGTAAATATTTTTTGTTGAGTTTGTGGGAATTTCTTATTGATTCCACCGCATTAAGCATATCCTTGCTTATCTGTTCTTTATGGGTGAGATGTGAATCTGATTCAAATGCATTTCTCACATCACCTATGTCAACATCAACCTCTTCGGTCGTAAGGGTTGTTAATGTGAATAGGATTGTACTGTCTATGTCATATTTGCGTTTCTTAGATCCAATCAATCTTTCATATTTTTTATTGAATAGATCACGGAATAACAGGGTTTTTATGACATTGTCTTCATTGATCAGTTCTGAAGTATAATGTTTAGCCGATAATCTGTATATTATCTCTTTTCTGAATACATTCTCGATATCTGCCAATTCCTTCTTTGTTGGTTTCTTAACCCCTATATATTTGCTGAAACCCTTTGCTTTATGTATCAAGAAGTAACTCAGAAAGGAATAGTAATACTGTTTCCCCCTAATCTTTTTTATAACCAAGGTCATAATACAAATTAGGTAGATGAAAATATTTAGATTTATCTACCTAATTTGGATATAATGAGATAAAGAGCGAATCCATTATTTCATTTTGTCAACATTCTGGTGTACAATTAATGGGAACAAAGATAAATTAACAGCATATGAAGTACAGACAACAGCAATAAAAAGCTCAATACAGAAATGCATAAAAAAGGCAGTAGAAAACAAATACAATCTAATATTTATAACAAACAGAAAAGAAACAAAAGAGAGTATAGAAAGAATAATATAGAAAGAACAGCATATAAAGTAATAAAAGTAAAACCATACAAAAACAAAAAAGAAGAATTTCGTGAAAACCCCAAAAAATAATACTAAAATATTATTAGAATTATCTTAAAGAGATATTCGATCTAATCGATAATTGGTTTTTTCTCTTCCCCTCTTTTCAGAGGTCAAAAGGTATTCGGATAGAAAAGGGAGAGAGAATAGGATTCGAATATTTCAGACGACAACCCGAAAAACTCTCCTCGACAGAAAAACAAGCAAAAAAGCAGTAAAAAACCGAAAAAAATAACCCCAGACGACAAGAATATACGATCTAATCTTTTTTTATTCGATATAGGGGATTCTCTGTTCCAATAAAGATGTGAATTATGGCTGAGATTAGGCTTGGATGTTGGTATATTTCAGTGGTTTGATTATTAAAAAATTTAGATATTAATAAAAATTCCTAATACTATTAAACTTCTATTACATTATACCCTTACAGAAAAAAAGGAATAGAAAAATTTGAAAATGCAGTAAATATAAATCCACAATATAAAATTAAGATATAACAAATAATCATAAACTATTAATTTTCATTTCAAATTATTTAGAATGAGAAAGAACTCTTATTTTATGAAGATGAAATTAATGTCAAAAATTTTAGAAAGAGACCAACCCTTATTTCATATAAGTTTGTATAGTTATAAATTTACTTCTTCTAATTTGTTGAGTTTATTATCTGAAGATAGAATAATTATTCTTTCAATATTATTCAATTTAAGAAATTTACTAACTTTTGAAAGATATTTAAAATCCTTATCTGTAGTTAGTATAATATTACAACCAAAAAGGTCTGCAACTGCAAGGTGCAACCAGTCCATACCACCTACAGGTTTTAATGCTATTTTTGTTTTATTATATCTCTTTAGATCTTCTGTGATATTTACACCATTCTGGGCTAAAGAACCCATCATATTGATAAATTTTACACGAATTTCATTTAGCCCTAAATCTGCTTGTTGAAAAAATGCATTGATGAATAACATTCCTTCAGATATATCTAAGAATTTTGAATCCCCTATCCATTTATTCCAGTGACCATTCATATATGTATGAAGCAGTTCTTGATCACAAAAAACAGATTTGTATCCTTTAATTTTAGTGGGAGAATATTGATTTTTCCACTCTCTTTTGAAAAAGAAGTAGCCGAATACACTAGTATCATAGTAGTACTTATCCATTCCTTTCCTCCTTCAGATATTTTAAGAATTTTGGATAAACATCTGTGAAAACAGGTGGATGATTTAGTCCTATAGCTTCTATATACTCTTTTGGGTACAAAGTTGCAACTATGTGTGAATATCTATCAACAAGTTTAGCATATGTTTGATTAATGGTTGCATTGTCCCTTTCAGAAGCTGAAAATATAGTAGTAACAAATAATGGCTCAAGTCCTATGAATACTCCAAGTCCAAATATCTTATATGTTCCTGCATTCCATATAATCTTTTTAGTTAATATCTTGCTTATGTCTATTTTGTTTATGTCTATCTTATTTATAACAATACTTGCAATTATAAAGTGCCTTTTTGCATTGATATATGTTATTGGATTTATTACTTTTTTAGACAAAACTGATTCGTAAATTTTTATGAGTTCCTCCGTATTCATAAATTCATTCTTAAACTTATTAATAGTGTCTTTTTGATTAATTTGTTTTAAATCATTGAGTTGATTTTTAGTCTTTTCAACAAATTTATCAAAATTGTTAATTATATTTGATATTCCACTTACTGCCTTACTATTTACTCGATCATCATGTTTTATGGAAGAAAATTTTGCATCCATTGGATTTTTTATCTCTTTTGGAAGTTCAACTTTATATTTTCTAGTAAATTGTTTTGAATAAGATGCACCCAATACCATTTCTTGTGGAATCTGTTTCACTTTATCACTTTGTTAATGATTATATTATCAATATAAATTATAAAAATGTTATGGTTCAATGCTATCCTAGTCACTATGCAAAAGTAAAGAAATCCTTATTTTCTGTCCAATCTTTTGTCTTATCAATTAATGTCCTTTGTATCTATTAGGATTGATGTAATACTTAAGTCATACCATATCATCATAATGCAGCACTACCTAAAAGCAATAACAGTTGCCAAATAACTCTGCAAAAGTATATAAAATAATATTCAGTATAATAATCAGATAATATGAAACTAACA
>CAZBLA010000110.1:0-3407 GCA_964492665.1 Microcaldota archaeon | reverse complement strand
AAATACTGATACTGGGTATAACTATATATTTTCTAATGACAGAGACTGTTGTGGCACTTATAATGGTATTGCACTTACTATGTCCGATAATAAAGCTCAATTTGTAGTTTGGAATTCTACGGAGCATTCAATAGCTGCCGGAGATGTTAGTTTGAGACGATGGTACTTTTTGACAGGAACCTACAATGGTACTTATCTAGCAATATACATAAACGGCAAAAAGGTTGGAACTACATCTTACACTGGATTGATAGGAACTCCCTCCTCCTTTAATAGTGTTATTGGTGCATTAGCTGTTGGTCCGAACATATACGATTTTGATGGTTATATATCTGATGTGAAAGTATACAACAAGTCATTAACCGCCCAACAGATAGAACATTTGTACAATCAAGGTTTGCCTTTAATATCAAAAATGAATTTGTCGTTTGGTTAGATACATATGAAAACAGAAATAAAAAGGAATTTTAAGGCCCAATTCTGGAGTTTTGATATAATATTTGCCATTATCGTATTTACAGTAGCAATAATCCTACTGACATTCACTTGGAATAGTGTAAGCAATCAACTTTCAGGAACATACAGCAACAGTGCAGAAATGATGCAGACTGATGCAGCAGTTTTATCGCAATCCATTCTATCTCCAGGTTATCCAAAAGACTGGACGAGCGTGGTCAACACAACTAATGTCAACACCTGGTCAAATGTAAGTATCGGTTTGACAAACAGTACCGGAAGCACAAATATATCCTCATCAAAATTATATACGTTTATGGCCATGTCAAATTATAATTATCAGGATACAAAAACTACGTTGGGTATAGGATACGAATATTATATAATAATATCAAAAAATGGGATGAACATAACAATAGGGAAGAATCCGAATACAAATGGTGCGTTGACAGTATATTCATACAAGGAAGGGGCAAGAATAAATGGCATGCCTGTTAAAATACATATTATACTATGGACCCCACAACCAATAGCGGTGTAAAGAATGAAGGATAAAAAAGGATTTATATTTACAATGGATGCAGTTTTCGCTTTAGTAATAGCAACAATCGCGGCTTCAATGCTGTTATATATCCATTTTCTGCCATCTTCTTCATATCAATCACCAATTAACGAGGTGCGTGGTTTTGTCAATACATTTACACAATCAAACTTGAAAAATTCCGAATTGTTATATCCCCCATATGTCTCAACAACCCCATCAAACCCAAAAGGTATAACTCCAACAGGTTATGCGGTTTTTAACGGAAAAACAAGTCAAATACAGATAAATGGTGTTGGTTATTCAGGTAACCCCGTCATTGTATCCGAGTGGATATATCCTAAAGGCACATCAACTCTTATCTCAATAAATGCTCTTTGGACACTTGAAGTATCTTCAACTGGAGGATTAGATTTTTATTCGATGGATGGGATAGGAAATGTTAATACAATAAGTGGGTTAATACCAAGAAGCAGATGGTCATTTATAACTCTTAGTATAAGTGGATATGTAAATCCGACAATAATCTTGTATATTAACGGAGTAAAAGAAGTCACCACCACTCTTACTGGAAATTTAGCAATAAATAAACCGTATCAGATCGGAGCGGCAACAACACAACCATATCACTGGTTTGGATATATGTCCAATGTACAAATATATGATACCATACTCTCTTCTGGACAGATACAACTATTATATAATAACGGAATATCTGGAATCCCTATAATGTCATCAAATGTCCTAATATGGCTACCACTTGCAAATACAAATACGGATCATTCTCCCCAAAGATATGCAACAACTCCAACAGACATAACTTTCTCGAACTCGTTATATACAGCAATAGGAAACTATAGCATAAATAACAATGAGAGTTTATTAGGTGCTTTAGCATCCATGTATCTAAACGGCCAAGCCGCAACTGCTGATACATTTATTAATAATCTGAATATGAGTGGCAATGATGCGATCTTTATAAATGATAATTACGCTCCTGGATTGAAAGTAGCAAATTTCAACGGTGTTAATTCCGTAGTGACAGTAGACAAATCACCATCACTGTCAATCAACCAAAAATTTACTATATCCTTCTGGATGTATAAGAATATATATGCGAGTACTTGCGAGAGTGTTATAGGAAAACCCAGCAGCGCACAGCTTTTAATATACAGCTCTACAGTAAATGGATGTTCTCCTGGTTCCGAGAGTAATACTGGCTTAGAATTCAAATATACAGATCACCTAGGAACAATACATCAACTTGGATTTAATAAGAATATTCCTGCTGATGTATGGGTACAAATTGCAGCAGTATTTAATGGCGACATATTAAAATTATATGTTAACGGCAATCTTACTGCTACATATTCAAATCTCATATTCCCTAATATAAACAGCAATCCTTTGTATATAGGTCAGGGAGATTCTCACTTCAATGGGTCTATCGCAAATGTACAGCTATACAGAACTTTCTTACGTAACTCTTCTATCAAAAAAATATATATGGGTGGTTTGGCCGGTCAGCCTGTAAACTATTCTACGCTCGCAGGATGGTGGCCTCTTCTAGGGAATTCAAACGATTATTCCGGTAATGGTAATTCAGGATATGGGACTAATGTGAAATATATAAAATCAAATTATACTCCAAAATCAATACTTGATGCATATCAGGTAAGTACATCGTCTATTCCTTTAATATCAACAGATGAGCAAGGAATATCTAAGTTATACAATGTTAGTGTGGTTGTATGGAATTAAAGTTAGGCGGAAATAAAAAAGGGGTATTATTCACTCTAATTACTCTTATAATATTTATACTTATGCTTGCAGACTTACTTACCTATGCTTCAATAAATATCAATCATAACAAAATGGTGTCACAACTTTCGCAGTTATCCTTAATCTCTACAACTGGTCCAACTATCAAATATAGCATAACCGCATTCTTGCATAAATCTGTTCTTAATGCTCTGAATGTAATATACAATCCTATAAATTTAGCAAAAGAACAGAGTATAACAAATTCCAATAATACTGCAAATGAAATATCCCAACTTATAACAACCAACAGATTGTATAATGTGGATTATTCAAACCAGATGGGTACAACATTTACAAAATATATAACTGCATTAGAGAATCAAGCCGCATCGCAACAGGAATCAGTACATATAATCAATGAAAGTTTACACATAATACAGAGTAGTCCATTATCAGTAACAGCTGCATATACTGCTCTCATTTTAATAAATGATAGTTCAGTAAATTCGACATATCTAATAAAAATAAATATACCTATAGCCACAACCGAATCGTCATCTCAATCATATGCAAATATCTTACTATCAAAATTAACAAAATATGTTCCAATAAAATTGGTCAACTCGCAATCAACTGCAACACCCGC
>CAZBLA010000109.1:0-3441 GCA_964492665.1 Microcaldota archaeon | reverse complement strand
TGCTCTTCTTCTTCATGAATTCCAGTTTTTGTCTCTTCTTCTTATCGGATAATGTGATGAATGAATTAATGCCCATGTCTATTCCGACAGGATTTATGTTTGTGTAATAATTCAAAGGTTATTAATGTAGAATAAGACTTTGGTGTGTTCGGTCACATATTTACAGAGTTTTGTAGGTTTTGATTGCAGTTCTCAATCTGCCAGTTTTTCTGTTCTGAAAACTATGGTTATTGAGTTATTGTAATCTGCAATTCATCTACGACTTAAAAGTCGTAGTATTCTTGCCCTACGACTAAATAAGAAGTTGGAGAGCAGATTTATAAACCTTATTTAACAATAGATATCTGGTGGATCTTTTTGTCGATTAAAGATTTACTTAATTGGGTGATAGGAATGATAGAGGTGAATGAACGTATAATGAACAATCAGATGGAAGAGGGTATGGAATATAACCTCAAGGTTGATGCAAAAGGGGCACGCGGAGAAGGGATAGGAAGGATAGGAAACTTTGTAATCTTTATAAAAGATGCAAAAACTAGAATAGGCAACACTTATAAAATAAGAGTTACCAAAAAATATAGAACTTTCTGCCATGCTGAACTGATGACAAACGATAAAAAACTTATCGGAGACACAACAATAATCCAGTAAGTGGTTTACACATAATAATACCACAAGTTATATATTTCTATCAGCTCAAATATCTTCTGTATTAATCAGCAGGAAGACTGCATAGACTTTTACAATTTTGATAATTCTGTTTTATTTTATTGTTACAATTTATTAATTTACTAAACTTATATTTAACAGGTTAAAAGGAGATTTTGATGGAAAATAAAATTCAACCAAAATATATGAAGGGTACGACAACGGTTGCTATGGTCTATAGTGATGGAGTGGTGATGGGAGTTGATTCTAGAGCTACAATGGGTACATTTATCGCAAGTACAGAAGCTAGGAAATTATGGAAGATAGATAACAACCTTGCTATGACCATTGCCGGAGTAGTCGGGGATGCTCAAGAGATCATACGAATACTAAAAATACAGAATGAGATATATAAGATGAATGAAAACAGGCCATTATCTCCAAAGGCTGCTGCATCGCTGTTATCAATAATACTCCAGCAGACCAAGTATGCTCCATTTTTAATACAGCTCATATTAGGAGGTGTTGATTCTAACAATAAACCTCAGCTTTATTCGATAGATGCTTATGGTGGATATACTTCAGAAGCTAAATTCACGTCTACCGGAAGTGGATCGCTCACAGCTTTAGGTTACATAGAAAGCCTATACAAAGATGACCTTACAACAAAGGAAGCAATCAGAGGAGCAGCTAAGGCCGTCGCAATAGCCATGAGAAGAGATGCAGCTACAGGCAATAATATAACAGTGGCAACAATAACCCGTAGCGGATTTAAGGAATATACGGGAAAAGATCTTGACAAATTCTTATCTGAAAAATAAGATAAAATAATTTTATTTATATCAAACAACAACTACGACTTATAGTAAAATTTGAGTTATATCGAGTGAGATTATTGGAACATAAAGACAACGAAGAAAATAATGAGAAACATAACTCTGGGAATCTTTTCAAAAAGATAAAGGAGATGCTTCCTGAAGAAGTTGGATTTATCAGAGCAGAATATGAGGGTCCAGATATAGTTGTAATAATAAAGGATATTTCTGTTCTATATGCTAACAATTCTATAATAAGAAATATAGCTGCAGCCACCAAAAAAAAGCTTATAATAAGAAATGACAGTTCTTCTCTTATAAATCCCGAGGAAGCATTGGACAAACTAAAGCAGATAATACCATCTGGAGCAGGAGTTGGTTCAGTCAAATTCCTTCCCGAATTTTCAGAAGTTTATATAGAAGCATTAAAACCAGGACTTGTCATAGGAAAGAAAGGTATGACCCTAAAGGAAATAGCGATACAGATCGGATGGATACCGAAAGTACTTAGGATACCAACAATGGAGAGCGATACAATAAAAGGAGTCAGGCAGTTGATGTTTAGCGAGAGTGCATTCAGAAAGAAATTTCTCAATTCAATTGGGAAGAAGATAAATAGAGTCATAACAAAAAGTGAATGGCTCAAAGCTACCGCATTAGGTGGTTTTCAAGAGGTAGGAAGAAGTAGTCTCCTTCTAGAAACTCCTCATTCAAAAGTGATGATAGATTGCGGAATAAGTCCGGAACCAGCAATAAGGGGTATGGACGCAAATTTAGATTCAGACATAAATAAAGCATTCCCATATTTGGATAGCGCCAACTTCTCGATAGATGAATTAGATGCTATTATACTGACCCATGGACATATGGATCATATGGGATTTATACCTTATTTATTCAAATATGGATATGACGGTCCAGTATACTGCACGCCACCGACAAGGGAGATAGCAGCATTATCACTCACAGATTATATAAGACTTGTTGAGAGGAGCGGAGGAACACCTCTGTATGGGTATAATGACATAAAAAAGATGCTTACACATATGATAACAAGGGATTATAACGAAGTGACAAATATAACAGATGAATTAAAGTTGACATATCAAAATGCGGGACATATTCTTGGTAGTTCGACTGTGCATCTACATGTTGGAGAAGGTATGTATAATATAGTGCATAGTGGAGATATGAATTACGGTTTTTCACGGCTGCTCAATCCCACAACAACAAGATATCCTAGAATAGACACTTTGTTTATAGAAAGCACTTACGGCGGTCCATATGATATAAGTCCGAATAGGAAGAATCAGGAACGGATACTTATGGACACAATAAAAAAGACAGTAGAAAACAACGGTAAGGTGCTAATACCTGTATTTGCTCTTGGGAGAAGCCAAGAACTGCAGCTCATTATGGAAAATTACCTCTCTAATACAAATGCATACAATCTTGATGTACCCGTCTATCTGGATGGTATGTTGCTTGATGCAAGCGCTATACATACAGCATATCCTGAATATCTGAAAGAGTCGCTTAAAAATAGGATATTAAACAACAGATCTCCTTTTGAGAGCGAAATATTTGAGGTAGTGAAAGGTAAGAAAAAAGATGATGTATTGGATAAAGGGCCTGCAGTGATTCTTGCTAGCGGAGGAATGCTCAATGGTGGAGTGAGTCTTGAATACTTCAAACGGCTTGCTGACAATTCCAGGAATACACTTGTCTTTGTGGGATATAACAGTGTTAATTCCCTCGGAAGAAAGCTTCAGAATGGTTTGTCTGAGATAACTCTTCCGGATGAGGACGGAAAGATGAACAACATAAAGATAGAGATGGAGATAAAGACAGTAGAAGGTTTTTCTGGACATAGTGATAGAAAACAACTTATAAACTTTGTACAGCATTTAAGCGCAAGACCAAAAAATATATTCACTATGCATGGTGAAAAACAAAAATGCGAAGACCTTGCAAAAAC
>CAZBLA010000108.1:0-3507 GCA_964492665.1 Microcaldota archaeon | reverse complement strand
AAGTTATTGGTTTATTCCAAGAGATATTATAGCTAGTGGATTTTTGACTGTTTATGCTATAATTATTAAAAATGCCCCTTTCATACTTGTCAATGGAATAATAACAATTATTCTAATTATTAAATTTATTAGAAAAGAAAAAATATGAAAAATTTAGTTTTTTCAATAGATATAGACGGAATAATTTGCGAAAATAATAATTTTGAGAATTATAAAATATCAAAACCAATAAAGGAGAACATAAAAAAAATCAATGAATTATATGATAAAGGAAATACTATTATTCTTAATACTGCCAGACTAGAAGAAGACCGATACATTACTATAGAATGGTTATATTATAATAAAGTGAAATATGATGTTTTACTAATGAATAAGATAAGAGCAGATTTTTACTTAGATGATAGAAATATAACAATTAAAGAATTTTTAATTATATGAAAAAAGTAGCAATAATGATGAGCGGGGGTTTAGACAGTTTTATTTCTTACTATTATGCTAAAACAATGGGCTATGAACCTATAGCGATATGGGTTAATTTAGGACAACCATACGCTCAAAAAGAGACAAGAGCATTAAACAGTTTTAAATTTAGCGTAATAAAAATTACTTGTGATATTTTAAGAGAAGAATTTAATAATTTACCAACAATAGACGACCAGATTATACAAGGTAGAAATGGATTATTAGCTGAAATTGGTTCTATGTTCGCTGATAGGGTTTGGATTTGTGCTTTGGACGGAGAACAACACCAATTTATGCCAGACAAAAATTCTACTTTTTTCTCATTAGCGTCTGGATATTTATCGTATATCAGTAATAAGAAAATTATTGTAGAAACCCCTTTTGAAAAAATGAGTAAAACGGATATAATCAAATGGGCAATAGAAAATAATATTACTGTAGAAGATTTAAGAAAAACCAGTTCTTGTTATGACGGAAAAACTAAATTACCTTGTGGTATTTGTAGCACTTGTTTTAAGCGGTGGGTGGCGTTTAGAAATAATAACTTATATGAAGATTATGGAAAACCGCCTTATCAAAGTAAATATGCTATTGGAATGATAGCTAAGATGAAGAAAAAGTTAAAAAATAAAGATTTTTCTCATTATTCAGAAAAAAGGATTAAAGAAGTTCTATTAGCAATTAGTGGATTATAATATGAAACTATATTTTGCTGGGGCAGAACCAAGAAAATTTCAAGAATTATTATTGAAATTAGGAGCAAAAAATATTTTAATTTCTGCTTATGTTTACCGTTATAAAAATTTTTCTAATTTATTAAATTCGTTTGATAATTTATTGGTTGATAGTGGCGGATATACGATTAGACGATTGGGGCTAAAAGTTGATAATAATGCTTATATAAATTACTTAAATAATAATAAAGTTGAAATAGCTTTTAATTTAGATACTAATAATCTACAAGAAAGTTTAGAAAATTTAAAATTGCTACACGAAAAAACAAGAACGAAAATATTGCCAGTTTATCATTTGTCAGAATATCTAAATAAGAAAGAAAAAAACATAATAGACTATTATATAAGTAAATATGATTATATAGCCTTAGGCGGAGTAGCAGGAGTTAGAAGCAGAGGTAAATTACTGGAAGAGTTTTTATCATTTGTATTCTTAAAAACAAGAGATAAGATTAAGATACACGGGCTTGGGATAACAAGCAAAAAATTATTGATTAAATATCCTTTTTATTCTGTAGATAGCACTAGCTGGCAAAGTATAATAAGATTTGGGCAAAGCTCTACTGATATACACAAAAGATTATTAAAATATAAAACTAAAAATCTTAATTATATGAAAAATCTTATTATGGAAATTGAGTATTGGAACAAATCAGAAGAGGATATAACTAGGCTATGGGACATAAAAGGAATAACTTGGAAATAAAAAAAATGACAAAACATTTTAAAATTAGTATAATAAAAAGTGTAGTGAGAATAGTTGGGTATATAATTTTATTTATAGTTATCAATAATAACTTTATTGTATTTTCTATTTTTCTATTAGGGATAGCAGAAATACTAGGAATAACAGAAGAATTTTAATTATATGGATTTATTAAATTTTGATGTTAAAAAATTAAAAACAGTTTCAATTGGTAAAGTTAAAGCTAATAATTATAACCCTAAAGAACAAAGAGGAGAAAAATATAAAAAGGTTTTAGCAAGTATTAAAATTAACGGCTTAATGGCTCCCGTTTTTGTAAGAGAAATAAAGAAAGATAAATATGAAATAATTGACGGAGAGCAGAGGTTTCACGCTTGTGAAGATTTAGATTATAAAGATATTCTAATTTATAACTATGGAAAATTGTCAGACACTAGAGCTATGGAATTAACTGTTTGGTGGCAAGAGCAAGTTTCTTTTGATGAGATTAAATTAGCAGAGCTATTTGTTAGTTTAATGGATAAAGTAGCAGGCGATTATAATAAGATTAAATTGCCTTTTACCGAAGAAGAGATACAAGAAAAGATAGATATGCTAAAATTTGATTGGGATACAGTAGAAATAGAAGCAGAGGAGAGAGAAAAAGAAAGTTGTGAAGACGCTGTTAAATGTCCTTATTACGGAACGGTTGATTGTCATTATTATAAACAAGAAGAACAAAATAAAAAAACGAGCAAAGAATAAAAATACACAATACGCCTTATGGCATATACAAAAAAAATGAAAATAGAATTTCTTAAAATATACTCTAAATACTTTGGCAATATAAGTATGAGTGTTAAGCAATTCAATAAACAATACAAAGAGCAATTAGGGAATAAAGAAATGGTCAGAAGAACTTACTACACTTGGTTAAATAAAAAACAGACAATCACTAAGGGTTCTACTTTCGCAGATTTAATTTCAGACGCTGATAGTGTTGTAATAGATAACGCAGATTTTTTCTTAAAAGCGATGACTGCTAAAAATAATTTAAAAGCAATTTGCTTTTTGTTAAAACATAGACACCCAGACTATAAAAGCAAGATAGAAATTTCCGACCCAGAAAGAAAATTAGCTAATGAACGATTAGAAGAAATGCGACTAATGATTAAACAAAATGTTGAAACCAAAACTACCAAAATTATCTCTGGAGAGAATAGCAATATTAAAAATTCTATTACACCAGTTCACGCTGGAGGGAAGACCGATTGATGAAATAGCGACCTACGGACAATTGCTGATATTCAATGCTTTAGTATTCAGAGATTATAAAAGAATACAGATTATTTGTTCCACGCAATATGGAAAAACTTTATTTGTTGCTCTTGCTTGTATTATAATTGCTTGTGTCCAAAATGAAATAGTGGCAGTAGTAGCACCAAGCGGAGAAAAAGCTAAGCTGACAATGAGATATTTTGTAGACCACTTAGGAGATAACCCAGACTTCGTTGCTAGGTTGGAAAAGAATACAAGATTAGAAAGATTAAAACAAGAAGATAGTAAAAGTAGAATAATTTTAAACAATGGCGGTGGGATATTTATTGTTTCCGCTCAAGAGAA
>CAZBLA010000107.1:0-3525 GCA_964492665.1 Microcaldota archaeon | reverse complement strand
AACAACACCTCCAGTTTCCACACCACCATCAAGTGGCAATAAACTAATAATCGGAATAGTAATAGTAATCGCTGTAATATTCGGAATACTAATATATTATTCATATAGGGCAAAAGGCATTAAAAAAAGTAGAGGTAAAATAAAAAGTATGCATAATAATTAATTTGGGTGTATTTATACCCCAAATTTTTTATATAAACTTTGAATATACATTCATATTTTAAGAGGAAAGGTATAATTATTTCTATTTACCTTTCCATACTATTCTTAAGCTTGTATAATTGCTTAGAGTGTAGATAACTTTTCAAATATTACATATATTTTGACTGGAAATGAGATTGGTATACTAATTTTATTAATTATGAAAACCCTAAAGCTCCATTATACAGAAGAAGGATCTGAAATAGTTATGGGTGAAATAGATAAGTTTCTTTCAAAATCTAAAGGATGCTACCTCAACATAGTAAAAGCCATAGCTGAAGGAATAGACTCTCGGGCTGCAATGATATCTTACTGCAAAGTCTGGAAAAATACCAGATATGACCTCTATCCTCTTTTTACACCCATTGCTTAAGATTTGTAAATTATTTGTAATGTGGTTCCAATATACAAAATTAATAAGTGCTATCCTATACATTTACCTTTATGATATTATGTAATAGACACACACAATAACTTTTTTCCAATCAAAATAATCTTATAATCAATATAACTTATATCTGCAAATTCAAAACAGAAAAATAAATAAAAACTGTACTTTATAAAATTCCAACGAATACAAAGTCATATATATAGAAATGTTTCCAACTAATATAAGTTCTGAAAAATAATATATCTTTATATAAAACAAATATCTGTATTCACAAATATCTGTATAATTGTGAGATAATGAAAGATATAATAAAAGTATCAAACCTTCACAAAAGTTTCAAAACGTATGAAACAAAAGGTAAGGGGCTTTTTGGTTCGCTTCGGAGGACACATAAAATAAGTAAAGCTTTAAATGGAGTTTCTCTCAGCATAAAACAGGGCGAAATCGTAGCATTGGTGGGTAGGAATGGATCAGGTAAAAGTACACTAATAAAAACAATAACTGGCATACTCCACCCTGATGTGGGAATTGTTAAAACACTTGATTTTGATCCATGGAAAGACAGGAAAAAGCTTGCTTTGCAAATAGGTGTTGTATTCGGAAGTACACACCCGCAACTTTACTGGAATCTACCACCAATAGACACTTTCAATTATATAAAAGGTATCTATGGTATAAATGATAAGGATTATGAAAAACGATTGAAATATTTCATAAAGATGCTGAATCTCAAGGATTCATATAAAAAGCAGACAAGACAGCTCTCTCTTGGAGAAAGAATGAAATGCGAGATGGTGGCTGCAATGCTTTACCTACCTCCACTTGTTGTTATGGATGAACCAACTATAGGTGTGGATCTACCTGCGAGAATAGCGATAAAGAAGATGATACTTCAAATGCGAAAAGATTATGGCATGACATTTCTTATAACAACACATGTAGTTGAAGATATAACAAATGTTGATAGAATAATAATGCTTGATAAAGGAAAAGTAATATTTAAAGGAAGTCAAGAACACATGCGCAGAACACTTGCGAAAAATCTAATACTTGAATTATACTTTAATCTCAATGTAGACCCCAAACCCCTTATTGCACATGGTAAGCTGATACAACTTAAACCAGGTTATGCAAAACTTGAAATACTTCCAAGGATGTTGAAGGAGAAGTGGGTGACAAAGTTAATAACAAGCAAAAAGATTATTGAATACAGACTATCCGAACCCAGTCTAAGTACTATAATGGCAAGATTTTATCTGAAAATCGAAAATAAAAAAAGAAAAAAAGAAATCAGCGATTATAATGAGTGATATATTACGAATATATTCTGCTCTTTTCAAAATCTCACTTAAGAACGAATTAACTTATTTTTTCGGTATGCTCCTTTCAGGATTTATACTTATGCTGGAATCAATCATACCTGTATTCGTGTGGCTTGCAGTGTATATGTACTCACATCTGAATGCGATAAATGGAATATCCCTTCCATCAACCATAATATATTTTGTAGTAATAGGTGCACTATTTCCTATTTTTGGTTGGTCTGGGATAGTTGATGTTATATCCTCTGGTGTGAAAAGCGGTGGTATAATCACCGCACTTATAAGGCCTATGTCCTATTTCAACCAATTGATTGTTGGTGATATAGCAGAACAACTACCAAACGTAATTATAGTAACCATTCCAGTAATTATAATAGTCATAGTCTTAGCACACCTATCCATAACATTAATGACTGCATTATTGTTTATGTTCTATGTACTCATTGGATATTTAATAATAATATTTTTCGGATTCATCATAGGTTCACTGGCATTATATCTTACAGACATATATGGTATAGTACAATCAATAGATCAAGGAACTTACATATTAGGTGGGGGGATAGTACCTTTGGTATTTTTCCCAAATTACATAGAGCATATACTTCTCTTAACACCATTTCCCTTTATGGCATTTATACCATCTGCAACACTTACAGGTATGATAAGTACAAGTACTTCGGAAAGCTTTATTCTTGTAGGATTAATATGGATTATTATCCTTGGGTTTTTTGCCTATCTTTTGTGGAGAAAAGTCGGTGCAAAAATTAATGCTGTGGGAGTATGAAACATCTTTCAAACATTATAAGGAACTCGAAGTTTTATCTTTCCAATCAAAAGTATGAGTGGATGAGTATATTCACCTATCGGACACAAGCAATAAGTTGGATGCTCCTTGCAGGCTTAGGAACAGTCGGTATATTCATATCCATATCTGTAATATACACTGTCTCAAATGGTCTTCCAGGTTGGACATACTTCCAACTACTTACCTTATCTGCTATGACAGAAATATCTACAGGTCTAATTTGGTATATCCTCAATCCGCATCGTATTGTAACTAGTATGAGGGATGGAGAGATTGATCAACTACTTCTTAAACCCTATAATCCCATAATTGTTTTATTAACAAAATATGGTTACAAATATATGATAGGAACAGTAATAAGTGGTTTAGTACTTTTTATATATGCACTTAGTAATATCAAGTTTAATATGAGTATCTTACTGGTCTATATACCTATTTACATTGTAGGTATGATTGCTTCAATATTTGCTATATTGGCAATAACACTCGCATCATATGTCAAATTTAAAAGTGGAAACTACCTAAATTTGGGAATAATACTAGCTCAAGAAGCAGCAAGATATCCTGTGAACATATATGGAATTATAGGGATAGTTCTCCTTTCAATAATAATACCTGCAGCATTTACATCATTTTTCCCAGCATTGATACTTTTCGGTAAAGTGAATTATATATTTGCAGGATTAATGATATTAATATCTAGTATTCTAGCTATAATCTTTTATACTGCATCCACTCATCTAATAAAACATTATGAAAGTGGAGGGGGCTAATGAATCAGTTTTACATCTTTAAACCTCATA
>CAZBLA010000106.1:3181-3717 GCA_964492665.1 Microcaldota archaeon | reverse complement strand
GATTTGAACTCCGATGACTAGCTCCCAAAGCTAGTAGTCTGCCAAGTTAGCGTAGTTCCCCAGAATAAATGATATTTATATAATTAATATTAAAGGATTAAAATAAATACCTTTCTTACAAATTATATCTAATTCTTTTTGTGGTTTATATGAGATCGCTGGATATGCCTTGGACCGAAAAATACCGTCCGTCAAATCTTACTGACGTTATAGGACAAAAATTAATAGTATCAAGATTAAAAGCATTTGTAAAAAACAAGAGTTTTCCTAACATGATATTTGCTGGACCTGCAGGTATAGGAAAAACAACTTGCGCTATTGCCATGGCTAAAGAATTGTATAAAGAGAACATATCCTTCGCATTAAAAGAATTAAATGCAAGCGATTCGCGTGGGATAGACGTAATAAGAGGAGAGGTTAAAGAGTTTGCTAAAACAATTTCAATATTGAAAATACCTATAAAAATAATATTCTTGGATGAAGCAGACGCATTGACTTCGGATGCACAACATGCTCTTAGAAGGACAATGGAACAG
>CAZBLA010000106.1:0-3171 GCA_964492665.1 Microcaldota archaeon | reverse complement strand
TTTTCATCAGAGACACGTTTCATACTCAGTGCCAATTATGCAAATAAATTAATAGAACCAATACAGAGTCGTTGTATAGTTTTTAGATTTAGACATCTTGTCGAAGAAGATATGCGCAAATATATTAGTAGAATAGCAGAAAATGAAAATCTTAAAATCGATGAAAAAGCAATAACGGCACTCATATATGTGAGTGATGGAGATCTAAGAAAGCTGACAAACATCATGCAAAGCATAGCTTTGGATTCTACTAAGATAACCGAATCCTCAATTTATGATATATCAGCACGCGCAAGACCGAAAGAGATTGCATCAATGTTTAATTATGCAATTAAAGGGCTGTTTGAACAGGCACGGATGGAGCTAAGCAAACTTATGATAAATCAAGGGCTTAGTGGAGAGGATATATTAATACAATGCTACAAAGAGACACAATCCTTACCTATAGATGATCGCATTAAATTAGGAATAATAGTTGCTATAGGCGAAAGCAATTTCAGAATTGTTGAAGGAGCAAATGAACGTATACAACTTGAAGCTATGCTTGCACAAATAGCGCTCAATGCAAGCAAAAAACATTAACTTTCTTCTATCTTTCTTTGAATTGCTCTTAACTATCTCCTCCTTTTTTCATGCTTCATATTCCTTTAAGATCTATGTGAAGGAATTAAGCAAATCAGAACAATATGCATTCTACATTTAAATTTGATATGGAGAACTTAAGTTCATACCTTAAAATTTTATACTCTTTAGAGGTGAAATGAAAGCTAAATATATATAAATCTATACCAACATACTCAATAGATTTACCCTCGGGCAGAGGGAAAGTTACGTTCGGGAATATTTTGTAAGATATCAAACCAATGCAGTTATCAAAGAATTGAGAACCGATAAAACAAATTATTTGCGAATGCGATGATCGCATGAATACAAAAGAAGTCCACATCATACTAGTAGGAGGAAGAAGCTGCAAAAATTTAGGGAGGTATATGAAGTTCGGGAATTTATTCAAAAGCAAAAAAAATTTTTCAATAGATATAAGAAACATAAATATCTACTGGAAAGGCGCCATACACACGCTTGATGGTATAAAATCAAACAAGAAAATTTTTAGTATTGTTATACCTTTTTCTAACAAGACTACTAATCATCTATTATTCCTCAAAAAGCAAGAAGGAAAACCAGAAATAATAAAAGGAATAGAAACGACCAAGCCATTTAAGATAATCAATGTTGATCCAAAATTACCACTAAGTATACCAGACGGTGAATCGGAGGAATTGAATATTTCAGTAGAAGGACCGGATTTTAATTATTCAGGTGTGCTTGCATTAACATTTAAGAGTGACCTACAACCAAGGGTTCATATTGAAATTCCTGATACTTATTTGATAAGAGGAAACAAAAAGATAAAAGTGAATGCGAATAAGGAATTGTACAATCTTATGAAAAATCAGGTGTTCGAAGTATCTATACAAATATACAAATTACTCACTTTTGAAGACACTGTCGAAAAAGTGAAGATTAACAAACCATTCAAATTTGAAGGATGCTCACCGAAACTTCCATTTGAGATAAAAGATAAAAGCAGTTATATTGTTACTTTTATGATAAAAGCTCCCGAATTCAATTATTCAGGTCCTCTTGAGATAGAAATATGAAATGCGTTTTTTTACTATAAATAAAGATTAAAATTTACAAAAATCCATAATAGAATTCTTTCATTCTTTAGATGGGAGAAGATGTCGAGGAGAAATATACAAAAGAAATTGGAGGAATATACCAATCTGAAAACTTCTCCAAAAGAACTGTTTTCCAAAACACATATTAATGTATCAATTGATGCTATAAGATAATGCCGTTTTGTACATATTAAAAAGAACTAAAAAGGCACAGAAGATATTGGAAGTCAAACAGACTTCAATTTAATAACCTATCAAAATTGTGCTAAAATAATTTAAAATTGAATGAATCCTACATAAACTTAATAAAATAAACTGCCTCAATAGCTCAGTTGGTAGAGCGTCCGGCTGTTAACCGGAAGGTCGCAAGTTCGAGTCTTGCTTGAGGCGCCTATATCTCAACAATTCGCATGATAAATAAATATACTCCGAAATCTTAGCATTCGCATGATTATTGATTAATATATGTTCAATTAAATATCCTCCATCGAGATGATTTTTCCACTGTATTCAGTTTTGAGAATATTAAAACGAATTGAATCTCTTGGTACATCCCCAACCATCTCATTTATACCATATCCTCTCCGAAAAATTAATCTATCTATCCAACTCTCTACAACGATTCTATCAATATTTAGTTTAGATGTAAGACTGTTTATATCAATATCTGTTCCTTCCTGCTTTATTACATTCAAAAAATCTATGAATTCCTTTTTGTATTTTGTAGTGTATCCATCGGCTCTAATAACTCCATTCTTCTTGAATCCGCATGATTCTAAAAGTCTGCTCGAATCGGTATTATCCAAAAACACGGTTGCATCTATCTTATATAACCCTAATTTATCAAAACCTATACCTGCCATTATATTAATCGCTGCTTTGCCATATCCTTTCCGTCTATATTCCTTTCCTATCCAATACCCCATCTCTGCGGAAAATCCCAAGTCAATACCTGCAAATCCAATAACTCCTAGAAGCTTATCTTTATTTTTACTAACTATACAAAGATGCAACTCTTTTCCAGACATTTCGGTTTTAACTGCAAATTCGACAAACTCCATTCCGTCTGTTTTTTTATAAGGAAAAGGATACTTTCCAATATTACTAATATTAAATATTAGTTCAGGATCATTAAACAATCTAGCAATCTCCTCAGAATCACCAATATTCATACCTCTTAGATATACATCAAACTCGTTAGATCCGACTTTCATAAAATCCTTAAATAATTTTATTCGTAGAGCAAAAATACTACGACTTTTAAGTCGTAGATGAATTGCAGATTACAATAACTTGATAACCCTAGTTTTCAGAATAGAAAAAAATGCAATCAAAACATACAAAAATCCTGCAACTATGCGACCGAACACGCCAAAGTTTTTTTACATTATAAACTTTGAAGTATCTATATAAATTACACAAATATATATATGCAAATGCAGAATATACCATATGTATGAGATAAGGGCATACAAGTTTAGGATTTATC
>CAZBLA010000105.1:0-3727 GCA_964492665.1 Microcaldota archaeon | reverse complement strand
AGTTATTGTAATATGCAATTCATCTACGACTTAAAAGTCGTAGTATTCTTGCTCTACGAATAATTTCAACACTAAATATATTCGCTATTTATTCGTTTGATAATGTTGCGATAGAAGAGTTATTGTTACTTAGTTTATTGACACCATTTCACGACAAAAAATAGAAAGTGCAGTTACGTTTTCTCCTGCACATAAATGCTTCTAAAGATTGTAGGATTTTCAGCTTAGATTATTGAAGATAGTTATTAAGGTTTGCAGTTCGTTGGATGAGATTATAGTAAACCCCTCCAATATTCTCTTATATTTAGGTAAGTATGAATCATTTACAATAACCACAACATCATCAAACACCTCTCTGCGATTTTTTACCATAGCTAAAGTCATGAGGATATGTTTCTTTCCAGTTTCATATTCTATAGCTATCCGTCTTCCTTTGAAATAAGCCGAAATGTCTGGTCCTTTTGAATTATCTATTATTCTGTGTTTTATTTGGTTTTGAGCAAGTAAATCGGATATTTTCCTGACATAGACTTCGTGTTCTATTCCTAAGTTTCCTTTTTTTCGCATAAACCATCTCTCTTCATTCTTTGTATTATTTATGACCAGTCTTTCAGATCTGTTGTTGCATACGATAGTTCCTATTTCTGATTCAAGCATTGGTTCTTTTGGAACCGGAGTTTTTTTGTTGTCTTGAAAAACCGAATTTTTTATCTGACTTTTGATAGTTAAGAAATTATTTGTTTGGACAACAAGAGGAGTTCTAACTTTGGTTGTCAGTATGATTGTTTGATTTCTTCCGAGTTTTGATATCATATCCTTTATTTGATCTATTTTCTCCTTCTTGTTTCCGGAAAGTATGTTTGCGGAATAGGATATGTCTGAAGGTTCTCTTAGATAAAACGTTATAAAGGTTGCTGCATTTGCCACGACTGCTTTTGGAAGTCTTGTAGGCATATGAGTTGCCATTATAACTCCGAACCCGTATTTTCTGCCTTCTTCTATCAATTTTCTTATTATGCTACTCTCTCCAGAAGATTCGTCTATCAGGAATTGTGCTTCATCAATGAAAAGATAGGTGTGTATTCCGTTCTCTTTGTCTTTATTGTGCATCGTGTAATATAGTCTGCTCAAAAGTTCGTGCATGTATAGATAACGAGATTCGTTGTTTGATAGGTTTCCTGTCAGAAACAATGTGACTCTATTAAGATTTTTTATGTCTATGTTATTGTTTTTGAAAGCATCTGAGTTGAATGAAGAGATTCTATATTTTAAATGCAGAAGAGTATTTTTTTCGCTTGTAGTCTTAGCATTTTTTAGGAATATGGTTAATTCATTCATCAGATCGGATATTGTCGGTTCGTTCACAACTAGAGAATTGCGGCTTTTTGCTCCATTGTTTCTATAACAGTACCATAAGCAACTGCTCAGCTTTGTGGTTTGGATGTAACCCAACCCATACATCGATTTAAACACATTAACAAATTCAGATATTCTCTCTCCAACAGTCATACCGTCAAGTGATAGTATATTTATCCCGTTGTATCGTGAATCATAGATTGATCCATTTAGATATGTAACTACATCCTTATGCTCACTATGGGCATCAAATATCAATAATGTTTTATCTTTCTTATACATTTCGATGATCAGTGATTTGAGTAGAGTACTTTTTCCGAATCCACTCATACCAACTATGATCATATGTGGATTTGATTCCTCTGATGGATTTATAGAAAAGTTGCCACCACTGCTGACCCATGAGTAATAGGGAAGATTATTTGGTTTATACATTTCTCCCATGTATATCTTTTTTATTTTTTTCAGTTTATATTTAACTTTTCCAATATTAACCCATTCTTTGGTATCTTTTGTAGTATATTCAAATTTTATAGAATCTAGAAACTTTTTTATAATATTAGCCATAATCATATTAAACACCATCATAAGTTGTGCCAGGGTGGCAGAAACTGGTATTGCGCTGGTCTTGAGTTTACAAAACATCAAGAGCTGATTAGTGATGCGACAAGCAAACCAGTGCCCGTGAGGGCTTTAGGGTTCAAATCCCTACCCTGGCGAATTGAAGTAATGAAGCTATCATTCAAAAAATTAACGGATTTCAATAGTTATTATAGGGTGTTTTAGTTAAGTTGAGCGTTATTTCAAAAAAGAGTATGTATTATTTTGTGTTATTTTTACACTGGGTTTATAATGTTATGATAGAGCATACGCTAAAGTCCAAACCTAACCTAAAAGGAATATTTTGCATGTTGCGCATGCAGCGTTTTATTTACAAATATTAAGAATGAGAGATTATATATTGTTTACTGTAATATTCCCTAATGGATTTTATCAAATAGGTATATATTCAGAAGATGTAGATATATTATAGGTAGTATCATGTCTCATAGAGAAAGAATCGAACAACATAAAAAACATTATGCAAAAATATCGGATAAATTAAAAAAACATAATCCAGAAATCGCAAAAGGTAATAGGGAAGAAAGAGAGAAGAGTTATAAAAACCTGGAAGAGTATATATTTATAAAAGTGAAAAAACAGAAAGTTATAGAACGTTGATACCATGATTACAGAAGATGAAATTTATCAACTGATAATTTTAAATTCAGATAGATTGTATAGTGTTACGCATGTCAGTGATTTCGATGGAATTGCGAGTGCTGCAATACTTGTACATTACACAAGTATGCCTATAGAACATGTGATATTTGGTTCACAATCAAAAGAGGAAATAGAAAATATGAATAAGGAGTTAATACGCCTGAATCCGTCTAAATCAATCATATTATTCACTGATATTTCGATAAATGACAGAGTTATAACAGTGATTACTGACATTTTGCGTGTCCTGAAACAGAGAGGAAACAGAATAGCATGGATTGATCATCATCCAGTGAGCCAGAAAGCGATAGATGCCATATCGGAATACTGTGATTTTGTTGTGTTTGGTGAAAACCAGAGATATTGTGGAGCAGAACTTGTATATAGAATAATGTCAAGGAAGGGAGCGGGTGCAAAAAAGATAGCGGAAACAGCGCATTTGACTGATTTCAATCTTAGGACTGAAAGGAACAAGTATCTTTTGGATATGTTATCGTCTGTAGTCACATTCATAAATTATAATAAGAACAATGAAGAGAACCTGAGGAAACTTGTTGGGATGGTGTCTAATATTGATTTTGAGAATGAATATATAAAAAAGAAATATTTTTTGTATAAGAAGGAGGCGGGAAAGAACAGAAAGATTTTGGAGGGGAATGCGGTTGCATACAAAGTGGGACCATATAAGATAGGTGTGGGTTACGGCAAACATCTGCAGACGACTTCGGCATGTGCGTTCATAGAAGAAAAATTGGGAACAGATATGGAGCTGTTCATAAATTTGGATGGAAATAGGGTAAATATGAGAAGTAGAGAAGGCGTAGATTGTTCAATACTTGCAAAGGTTCTTGGGGGTGGTGGACATAAGCAAGCATCTGCAGCAAAGATAGAAGAGATAGCTTACCTAAAAAATAAGAATAGACTTAATGAGTTGATAGAGAGTTTGATTGAAAAAGCAAAAGAAGTATATGTTAATTATAGCATTCCTTGAAAGTAAATTGGCACATTAGCTCTTTAATAAGTTCTGCAAAGGTTTCAAAGAACATATACTCGTGGTCTCTTCTGTTGGAGTCAATCTTGTAAAGTGTGCAATGGATAAAGACAGGCT
>CAZBLA010000104.1:0-3773 GCA_964492665.1 Microcaldota archaeon | reverse complement strand
CAGAAGAGACCACGAGTATATGTTCTTTGAAACCTCTACAGAACTTATTAAAGAGTTAGTATGTCAATTTACTTTCAAGGAATGCTATAAATTAACACGGATACTCAACAGAGCTACTGTACATGCAGGAAGTTACGCTCGGGGAGATTTACGATACAACTATCGCAATCCGCATCGCAGAACCGAGAACATACTCTGCAATCCGCAGAGAATCATAAAAGAAACTTGGGAAATTCCCTGTCTGTAAATAAACTAAAAACCCCAATATAAGACGGCAACTGCAAGAAGTACAGCAAGAAAAATATCAGTTTATTGACGTAGTATTGACGATAAATATTTAAATCCACCTATTTAAGTATTAATTGGTGAATAAAATGTCGGAAAGAATAGCCAACGAGAGAATAGATAGAGACAATGGGTATCTCTATTATCTAGGAAGAGATGGATATGTGTGGAGAACACCCATGAGATCAAATACCAGAGGAAGGAAATCAAAAATAGGTAAAGAACAGATAGATAGAGAAAACGGATTTTTGTATTTCATAGATAAAAAAGGTTATGTGGCCAGAACAAAGATGAACAGAGGCGGAAGAAAAACCTCCCAAAAAAGAAAAAAATCCGCAGTCAGAAAACCCGCAGCATCGAAAGCAAGATCATCAGTCAGAAAACCCGTCGCATCGAAAGCAAGATCATCAGTCAGAAAACCTGCAGCATCGAAAGCAAGATCATCAGTCAGAAGACCAACATCTAAAGCAAAAAAACCTAGGAGAAGATAGATATACTCTATTTTGAAAATTACATCTATCCTTCAATAAAAATTAGAAGTAGTGGTATCTTTCACTAATTTAAGTGTGTTACCCACTCTGATTTTACATCTGTCAGCTGTTCCTGAGTTAAACTCTACCACAAATTTTGATTTATGTTTCGGTTTGTAAGTTTTACATCCTAATATATATTTGCAAGGCACTAAATTTTTTTTCAGATCTACAATGCGCATATGTCTATCAACCCAAACAATATCTATATTAAAAAGCATATTATGCATCCATATCCCATATTTAGATTCAGTACCAAATACAAACAGCATACATTCCTCCTGTTCCATCTTATCTCTATACATGAGTCCTATAATTCTTTTAAATGTTGTGTCAGCCATTATAGCTCTGAATTGGATTTCATTTATTTCTAATATAGATTCATTATATTTCAAATGTTTCCATATGAATCTCAACACCAAACCATCCCTATCCGCTCACCGAAAGGCTTTGCTCATGCATGAACTGTTGGAGATAAAACCTACTTCCCGATCCTTTTCCGCTTGTTCCGCTCCCCTTCCAACCAACAAATGTATGCTGTCCTACAATTGCTCCAGTTGTAGCGCTACTCTCTCTGTTTACATACACTACCCCTGCTTCAATAAACTCAGATAATTGCTTAATCTCTTTCCTGCTTTTCGAATACAAACCTGCACATAACCCATACTCTGTGTCATTAGCCATATTTACTGCATCATCAAAATTTTCATATGTAGTCAATCCAAGTATAGGCAGAAATAACTCTTTATGCATGAGGTTGTCATCCTGTCTCAATTCTAAAATTGCTGGTTCAACATAAAATCCCTTTTCTACCCGTTTTACTTGGTTTCCTCCATACAACACACGACCAGTCTTCTTGGCACTTTCTATAGACCTCATATACCTATTATATGCACTTTCACTTATCAATGGACCTATATAATTTTCTTTATTGAGTGGATTTCCTATATTCAATTTTCTAGTATTTTCTATAATCTTGCTCACGAATTCTTCTTTCAATGATTTATGTATATATACTCTAGAAAGAGCACTACACTTCTGCCCACTATATCCAAATGCCGCACTAACAACTCCGGATACTGCTTTTTCTAGATCAGCATGTTTCGATATTATGGTAGGATTCTTTCCCCCCATTTCAACCACAAAGACCTTATATCTACCTGAATTCAAGGTTCCTGTTATCATACTCATTCCGGTATCTTCTGATCCAGTAAATGCTATTCCAGACACATCCCTATTCGCAACAATTTCTGCTCCAACTACAGATCCTGGCCCAGTAACAAAATTGAAAACACCTTTTGGCATACCAGCTTTCCTGAATATATCATATATCTCATATCCAGTTAGCATGGCCATATTTTCTGTTGATGATGGTTTAAACACTATTGTATTCCCTGTTATGATCGCAGCTGCACTCATACCAACAGATATCGAAATAGGAAAATTGAAAGGCGCAATGACACCGAACACGCCATATGGTTTTAACTTCTTAGAAATCCTTTCTGCATTGCCTGGAGACCCTTGAAAACCTAAACCTCCACTTCTGCTCTCATCTATTGAAACATGTACAGAATACCCTTTATTATGTAACACATCATCAGAATAATAATTCATAAAATCTATAGCTTCATCAACTTCTCCTATTGATTCATACATAGTTTTTCCATTTTCTATGCTCAAAATAGCCCCTATCCTAAATTTATCTTCTCTGAATATATCTACAGCTTTCCTGAATATACTAACTTTATCACGATAATCTACCAAACTCCAGATTCCGAAAGCCTTTTTGGCTGCTGCAACAGCCATGCGCGCATCTACTGCCGTACCTTTCTGGAAATAACCTATTATCCATTCATTATTAATTGGACTTTTTTCCTCAAGCAGTTCATCTGAAAAAATTTCGTCTCCATTTATATACATGGGATATTTTTTTCCGAAGTTCCTTTTCACTTCTTCTACTGCATCACTAAACAATCTGTCAAACTTATCTTCCTCACCCAATTCAACAAATTTTTTATATGTATATTCGTTTTTAAAACCAAACTTAGACATAATTGCACCCTTACAAATTAAACTATAAAAATATTTATAGACCCATCATCACAGCAATCTAAAAATCTTTTTGCTTGTATCTATATGTATAATATCCTTCTACCAATTCATAAATTGTAGATAATGTTAATTATGGTACACAAAGGTATAAATATCGCAAGTCAATCAACAGAATTAGAGGGATATTGATGGGACCAAACATTCAAAACAATAATAAGATACAACAAGATCAAAATGACCTTTTTCAAGAGGATTCCGAATACCTCAAAAAATATGGATTTCATTCAGATACTATATATCCTGATATGCAAAAAGGAATATCTGAAGAGGTTGTGCGCAATATATCAAGGATAAAAGAAGAACCAGAATGGATGCTTAAGAAAAGATTGTTAGGTTACAAACTATTTATGGATAAACCAACACCAGAGTGGGGTCCCAATTTAGATGGTATAGATTATGATGATATATATTATTATATAAATCCAAAAACGAAAAAGACAGCGAATTGGGATGATTTACCATCAGATATAAAAGATACTTTCGACAAACTCGGCATACCCGAAGCAGAAAGGAAATTTTTTGCTGGTGCTGAGGCGCAATATGATTCAGAAGTGGTATATCATCATGTAAAAGAAAGTTTGGAGAAACAAGGAGTGATTTTCACCACTACTGACGAAGCTGTAAAAAGCCATTCAGAATTAATAAAAAAATATTTTGGCACTGTTGTACCTCCTTCAGACAACAAGTTTGCAGCCCTCAATACTGCAACATGGAGTGGAGGTTCATTTATATATATACCTAAAGATACCAAAGTGGTAATGCCTCTCCAAGCATATTTCAGGATAAATGCTGAGAAGGCAGGTCAATTTGAAAGGACACTCATAATAGCGGACGAGGGATCCGATG
>CAZBLA010000103.1:0-3777 GCA_964492665.1 Microcaldota archaeon | reverse complement strand
ACTCCATCGCAGACTGGGACTTTAGTGTGTTTGGTTTATAGTTGCCCCCCCCCCCAGCGGATTGGGATGGATTTGAAGGATTACGCGTTTTAGTGTAAAAGAAACTTTTTAGAAGGATAGTTTTAGTATTGTGTTCTGTGGATGGTTGAAGTGTTAGTTTCATATTATCTGATTATTATACTGAATGTTGTTTTATATAGTTTTGCTTGACAACTGTTCTGGTTTTTGGGTAGTGCTGCATTATGATGATATGTTATGATTTGGTTATTTTATAGCAAACTCGTAATATAATGCTACATTTCATATCCGACAATATGTTGTAATACTTTCTTGGTCTGCTATAATCAACTTAAATGTAAATTGTATATTTTCCTTATTTGCTTGACTTTTTGCATTAAATTTAAAAGTGGATTTTGCATTTATTGACATAACCTAAGATGGATCAATTAATCAATCACATTTGCTGAACCCGCATGAAGGACAGGTAAAACAACCTTCTCCAGCAATCATCAATCCTGAACAGTCGGGGCATCTAACCTCCTTTTGGGATTCCATTAGGACGTAGCCTCTTGCATTATTTTTTATTTCATCCATTGTGGGTTGTACTCTCTCTTTTTTGATATGTCTCTCTTTCATAGCAGCTATCCTGCTCTGCTTCTCCACATTGCCCTGCTTCTTCACAGTCTGCAATACTTGTATGCTCTTGCTGCCGTCTCTATACACAGTAGTACCCTTACACCCAAGAATGTATGCCAACATAAACGCTTTCTCTATGTCCTGCGGGGTTGCCCAGCTTGGAAAGTTTATTGTCTTTGATACAGCATTATCAACATACTTTTGGAACGCTGCTTGGGTCTTTACATGCCATTCCGGAGATATATCATAAGCTGTAACGAATAATGCTCTCACATCTTCAGGAATCTCTTCGACATCCTGGATGGATGTTTTTCCCGCAAGTTCCTTCATCAGTTCTTCCGAATAGAATCCTCGCTTGATCGCAATTTTCTCGAATTCATTATTCACCTCTATCAAATTGTATCCAAGACTTGATTGAACATTCCTCATGTAAACAACAGAGAATATTGGTTCTATGCCTTGAGATGCTCCTCCGGATATTATGCTTATGGTACCTGTTGGAGCTATAGTTGTAACTGTCGAGTTCCTTAAAGGATTGTATCCGAGTTTATACCATATGCTATTCCTAAACTCCGGGAATGCTCCTCTTTCAACAGCAAGTTCTTCACTCATCTTACGTGCATTGTTTGTTATGAAAGACATGACTTCTTCCGCCAAAAGTATGGCTTCATTGCTGTCATACCTAATGCCTAAACGGATTAGCATGTCGGCCCAACCCATTACTCCCAATCCTATTCTCCTTATGGCTTGACTTACTCTTTTTATGGATTCTAATGGAAAATTGTTTATTTCTATCACATTATCCAAAAACCTTACACCCAATCTTGTAGTATCTTTAAGCAGATTCCAATCTATCTCCGGACTGTCCTTTGAGTCATCAACCATTTCTGCTAGGTTTATCGAACCAAGATTGCATGAATCATATGAATATAATGGCTGTTCTCCGCAAGGGTTGGTAGATTCGATAGGTCCATATGTAGGCACGGGATTAGCATAGCTCGAATTTATTCTATCTAAGAATATCAGTCCCGGATCTCCTGTCTTCCATGCCATTGTTACTATAAGATTCCATACTGCTCTTGCATTTAGTCTTCCGACCACTCTGTTGTTGTGTGGATTGATCAAAGTATAATCCTTATCCTGCTTGAGTGCGGTCATGAATTCTTCTGTCACAGCTACAGATATATTGAAATTGTGGAGTGTGTTCTCCTTCTCCTTCATAACTATGAAATCCAATATGTCGGGATGATCTATCCGTAATATGCCCATATTCGCTCCTCTCCTTTTCCCGCCCTGTTTTATTTGTTCAGTAGCCGAATCAAAAACTTTTATGAAGGATACTGGACCAGATGCCACTCCCCCTGTACTTTTGACCATATCTCCTGACGGCCTTAATTTAGAAAAAGAGAATCCTGTACCTCCGCCTGTCTGATGGACAAGAGCAGCATCTCTTACAGAATTGAATATATCTCTTATCGAATCTTCTACAGGAAGGACGAAACATGCACTTAACTGGCCCAATGGGGCATCAGCATTCATGAGAGTTGGTGAGTTTGGCATAAATTGGAATCTGATCATGCTATTGTAGAAAGTAGTGCTTATTGTTTCTATTTCCGCATCACTTCTTCCGAATCTTTTCTCAGCACTAGCTATTGCATGTGCAACCCTTATAAAAAGATGTTTTGGGCTTTCCGTTATCTTTCCGTTTTCGTCTTTTAGAAGATACCTAGCTGCAAGCACCATAAGCGAATTCATCGGAAGTTTTGAATCATCTTCCTTTATTCCCAAAGATTTCTTGAAGTTGCGTATGTCGGAGCGTTTTTGCCTGTATAGTATGTAAGATTTTGCCACTGAGGGATCCACACCCATCATAACTTTCTCCACCACGTCCTGTATCGTCTCTATGTGCAGTTCTTCCTTGCCATTGAGGTTTAACTGTTCCATGACTTCTTTGGACACTAGTTCTGCCTCCTTAAAGTTGATCTCTCTTTCACGATGTAGATATACAGTTGTATATGCTTTAAAGATGGCTGTAGTTATCTTTCCTAGATCAAAGGAAACTTTTTCATTATTTCTTTTTATAACTATTTTAAGAGTGACCATACCATTCCACCTGTCTATGTATATGCAAGTCTAATTTGTGATAATGGATTTATAAACCATCTTAGTTTTAGGTTGTATAAAATTTGCAGTATACTTCCGCTATTATTAAAAAGCTTACTATCCTGACCTCTATACCGACGTAAAATCAAAGGAATGAATAGTGGAAGTATAGGAGTGTTTGCATTAGTTTCTGTCTTCTTTTATGGTATCGGAGAGGTTGTCACTTGGATTGGATATTTCATTTTTCAGCCTTTTCCATGCTTGCTTGTATTTTTTGTAATCTTCTTTTTTAACATTGAAGAAGGACCATCTATAGAATATAGAATCATTGATGTCAAGATTTGCTAGTTCGCTTATATCTGATGGAGTTATATGTTTCCATCTTTCTGCTATAGCTTCCTCATATTCCTTTTTTATTATTTCTGAATTGAAAGTATCAACATGCTGTTCTATGCATCTATATGTCTGCCATGAATGCGAGGATGTGAGCGAAGCGACTATGATAGCCATAAGTTTAATCTCTATATCGTCAGATTCATTCTCTGAATCTTTGGAATTAGTCAAATGCAGTTCTTTTAATTCCTTTAGGGACAATTTATGTATTTTGTAAGCTAATATATCATATGGTGTAAGATTATATTTTATTGGCAATAACTCACTCTATCCAAATTTAAAATAGTTTTGTTGTTGTATATAGGTCGTTTAAAGATTAAATACCTATCTATCCGTAGAGAGAGATTAAAAGATTGGTTTCGTCTGCCGCCGAAAGAAACATGTTGATGTAAAAGGAGCCAGTTTCCCGATCTTATTTTGAAATGGATGAATTGATTAACAGGTTTAAAGATTGTGCTAAATGCAGATACGCAGATAGAAAGTATAGAGTAACAATTGAAGAGTATATTAATTGTACATCTATTTCTTCAAGGAATTATGTGAAGATCAGTAACATTAGTTGTAGGAATAATAAGTTATTTTTGGGGAGGTCTCCAACCACCAGGCCAGTAAACGGTAACAGTAGTACTGGCGGGAGTAGTGGTA
>CAZBLA010000102.1:0-3802 GCA_964492665.1 Microcaldota archaeon | reverse complement strand
AGTTCTCGGCATAGAGACATACATCTGCAACAGATGCGGATTGCAGATGAACAGGAGGGACATAAACGCATCAATAAACATACCCAATAGAGATACTGCAGGGCATGCAGGAAGCTGCGCTCGGGAGATATGACCTCTACGACACAACAGGTATCGCAAGCCGCACCGCAGAACCTACCTTACAATCCGCAGAGGAAGCCTCTGCTTCTACAGTAGGGGAGGATGTCACAATCTTAATATATTCTTCTTTTAAGATCTCAGTAAAGCATACCAAAAAGGAATAAAGGAATATTATTATCTTGATAATTAAGTCCATCAACTGCAATATAGTCTGCAATCCTTGATTTACGCCATTGTCCACTTACTTCAATTACCTTTTCGCCAAGTTTAAAATCAGGTGTTTTTTCTCCTCTCTTAGTCTTAAAGTAGCATTTTACATCTATATTATTAACAAAAAATTCCTCTCTTCTAACTCCAATATCTGTATTAATATTGGAAGTAGTATTCAATGTCTGTCTAAATGGTATTCTGAGGAATATCTTTGGTTCTTTCCTAAAACCACTTCTGCAAGGATATAATGGCACAAGCAGACCTATTTTTGACAGATCATTTACAAACTTTATTGATGTTGCTTTACTTATACCTAAATAACTTGCAATGTTTGAATAACTAGCTTCATAAGGTCCAGAAGAGGATATTTTATACAACATTTTGTATATATTGTTAATTGCATTAGTATCAATCTCTCTTAAACTTGATAAATCTACAGTAAGCATCTTATCTAATACATTTAGTATAGTATTGGGATATTCTTCCTTTATACCTTCATAAAGCATACCACCATATTTATAGTACTCTTTCATGAAAATATTCCATTTTGAATATTTATGCACAAATTCTTTACGTTTATTATAATTAAACAAATCTTTTATATGTATTGTTTTTATATTAGCATTCTTTTTAATATTTAGATACTCTCTAAAAGAAGCAGGTTTAAGTTCATAGATTATTGCTCTTCTACTAAGATCTACATTTTTTTGTAATTCCATAGATGAAGAACCAGTAAAGAATATTTTTGCATTAGTCTCATCATATAAAGTCTTAAGATCTGAAGTCCACTTGCTTTTAGTATGTATCTCATCTATGAATATATTTTCATAACCTTTGTCTATGGCATAAGTTACAATATCATATACATCAAATCTAAGTAAATATTTTGCATCTACTGATATGTACAAAGGTTTATCATATTTTGCAGTAAGCTGTAATAGCATTATTGTCTTGCCTATACCTCTTATACCATATATCCCGTGATAGAACTTTTCAGAAGCTTTTGATAATAAATTAAATAGATAACGGTGATTATTGAATCTCTTTACATTTTCTATTTGTTTCTCACTGTTTATGACAATTTTTGAGAATATTTCATTATCCATACATATCAATAAGGATAATGAACCAAAGATATATATACATTTCGTTCACTGAGTTAAACAAAAAGTATGTATTTCGTTCATGTATGTAAACAAAATGTAAATTTATTGGATCGCTTAATAAAATATAGTCACTACAAATATCTTGAAGCTCTTTTCAGTAGTTCCGAAAGAAGATACCTAATTGAAGTTGCGTCTAAATATAAAATTGAGATAAAAGAGTTTGCATTTGGTGAAGATTTTGCACATGTGCATATGGAAATAAATGTTCCAAATATTCTCTCTATTACAAAAGTTATACAAATATTGAAGAGTTATTCCTCACGTGTTCTATTTCAATCGATGCCAAATTACAAACTAAGGTATCCAAGACATTCCTTCTGGGGTGGACAGTACAGTAATGGAAGTGCCGGTCCAAGACTTGAGGAAACAGTAATAAATTACATCCGCCGACAAAACATTTCAGTTATACCAGCATAACTTTTTCAACAATTGAGCGGTTTAGATACCCCCGACATAGTCGGGAAGGGAACCGCTCGTGCAGAGGGTTTATAGGGATGAAGCCCATTATCTCATTGTCTCCTAAAGAAAAATCAGAATTATAACCTTTTACCGCGAATATGAGCAACTCTCGAGATTCTCCACCCAGGTAATCAGATAAAAACTTTGATTTGTATTAGTAAACCATTTGGCGAGTTGGTTTAGGCGAAAGAATTAGTGGAAATTATATTCTAAATGGTGAAGTTGAGTTACTAAACAAAGAATAAAAGATAGGTAAATACTTTATAACTATGGTTAGAATAATTATTGATGCCAGACTATGATAAATACCCAATATTAATATGTAAATCTACGACTACGCGTGATAGCGGCTCCATAAGCATCGTAATCGCAAGACGTCTGCCACATGACCTCTTCTGCTTTGCCTACTTTTTGGTTGATCTGTGGAAGGTAGGTATCAAGGATGCATTTGGCAAGGACAGATTAAGCAGAGATAAATTTGAAGAGTTTCGCGAACTGTATATGTATAATGCAGATGAATCCGGTTTGGATTTTGAGGATATGGACATCTCAGAAGTAAAGCAATATATCTCAAGAGGCATAAGGATAGCAAAGGCCGTAGGAACCGCACCAGTAGACAACGCTCTTTTGGCGACTGTTGGAAACTTGGAGGGATTTGAGGACCACGGATCGCTTTACAAGTGCTACAAATGCGGCGAAGGTGAACTCGGCGATGAACAATGTAACAGAATACTTAAAGTTGCAAAAAAGGAGCTTAAATCTGGGGTGGCCGGCACGCCTGATGAGAAGAGGATATATGTAAAATGCAGTCTGTGCAGACATGCGGAAGGCGGACGTGCAAATAGCAGTGAGAAGGAAGCTAGCTCGCAATTCGGTAGATATGCAATGCAGATAATGGGAGAAGGAAGTACCGATGATCTTGGTGGTTTGTTAGAGGGAACCCCATATGAATGTGCGATTTGGAAACTCTCCATACTTGCAGCAATGCATGGGATAAAGCCTGCCTTCTTTTACGGTGAGTATACCAGCATTGAGAATGTCAAAAAACTATCGGATGTGTTGCATGGATTTGGACTGGAAATTATTGTGACTTCCAGGTGGCCACTTGCAGGATCTTCTTATAGGGAAATAGAGAATTATGTAGATAATGTGGATGTAGGACTATTAGCATACAAATCCACCTCAGGAATCCATGAAAGGATTATTGGACAGTTTGAGGGTGATTCGAAGCTTGATATAGGCGAGCTTCTTGGATATCCAACATGCTGCATAGAGTGGTATACCAAAGAAATCACAATCCCAATAGGCAAATTCTACGCCTCTATGCTTGAGATAGGTGAAAACCTATTATTTGATAAGGAAAAGATCAAGAAGATGCTGGATGATTTTTCAGAAAGGCTTATGTCCAATAGAGAATTGGAGCAGAAAGTGATGGATAACGTTCCGCAAATAGGTAAATTAGTGCAGACAAGCGTATTAAAGTATCCATTCATACCCCATATCGCATGCCCTTCATGCATAGAGAAAGAAAACAGTCCATCTGCTCTTCTCAACAGAAAGCTGGAGGAGTTTTCACTTAGTGTAGATAGATGCTTGCATGATAGGATTAAAAAAGAAGCGGTGGCTGAGATGGGTCTATGATAAGCTTATACACGCAAAGTTGTAGTGAATCAGACATTGTGTTTGTATGAAGCGTGACATTTCCTACACGTTTACGTGTGGGCTTCCTTTGCGTTATACAATTATTGCATTCCGTAAAGAATATGTTTTGTCGGTTCTCAGTTCCTTGACAATTGCCTCTTTCCGGTTTTCTTTTCCTTTATCCTTCTAAAGAAATTCTGGTAAGC
>CAZBLA010000101.1:0-3836 GCA_964492665.1 Microcaldota archaeon | reverse complement strand
TGCAATTCATCCACGACTTGAAAGTCGTGGTATTCTTGCCTTACGAATAAAAATACAAATAGGGGATTATAAAAAATCGACAGAATAATTCCGGATATGATTACTGCTATATTGTTTATGTATACTGCTACACCATAAAACACTATTTTTCTGTTTGCATATCTAAATAGGGCCATCTGCCTATTAGTCCATTCGAAGAAACTGTCAAAACTTTCTTTCGTGTTTACATGAGCGATATGTTTGTTTACATAACAGATATTCAATTTATGCCTTTTACAAGCTCTTGTGATCTCTATATCATCGGAAACTGCTATTTTCATGGAATCTATTAAATCCTTGTCAATCAGCAATTTTTTGAAAGCCATAGAACCGCCCCATGCAAATCTTGTTGATTTGGATTCCATAAGTCCATTGCCAACAAAATTCCATACCATTTTTACTGTAGACCAAAATCCAGTTATAGGTATAAAATAAGGATAGGTTGTGGATACGCCAACTTCTTTTCGCCTTAATGGTCTGACAAGAAGATCAAGCCATTCTTTACTGGCTTCAACATCAGAATCCGCAACAACATAAACCTCATATCTTTTCATCTTATTCATAGCTGTCAGAAGATTCATTACTTTTCCACTGCACTTGTTGAATTGTCTGTCTGATAGAATATATTCAAGTCCCGTTTTTTTAATAGATTTAAAAGCCGGATCTCTACGATTTTTAATTATAGCAATAAGATCATAATTTTTATAATTCTGGTTTTTCAATGACAAGAGATTTTCTGCAAGATTGAAATCCTCGCCTTTACGTGGGACCATTACAAGAGTGCGTGGTGTATATTTTCGCATTTTATGTTTATCTGGATCCCAATTTAATGGATCTTTATTTCTAGATACATAGTTGAAAAAATCAATGGCAAGAATACCCGCAAATATTAGGGTAATAAACACAATATAAAAATGAAACAGTAAACTATACATCTCTAATCACTATTACTTATCTCATTTATCTTGAAAAACTTTATGTTTGTATCTATAGTTTCCAATATCTCTCTAAACTCTTTTTCTATATCTTCACGCTTGTTTTTTTTCAGATTGAAGAAGGTGTAGTATCCCAAACGCTCCTTCTCAGAATGCATGAGGGATGCTACATCTATAAACTTCTGAAGCATATGTGTTCCCACAGATATCTTTTTCACCAGCATTGGCCAATTCTTTTTCATCCATTCCCATACAATTGGATATCCCAATACATCTCTTGAAGCCACTATCGGTATATCTATCAAATCCTGAAGTTTTACATAATCACTAAGTGTGAATTCAAGAGCCTTTTTTATAAACTTTTCTTTCCTAAACAGCCCTATAGCTAGCAAATATTTTATTTTTGCTTCAGGGAATTCTTCTTTTTTATACATTTTGACAATCTGTCTAAATATCTTTTCATTTCCGTTCCATGCAATGACTCGGAGTACAGGACCTAACATATCTTTGTCTATTTGTTTACCATTCAAAAGCGTACTATATAACCTATTTGTATATGATACAGCTTTCTCATATCCAAGTATACCCAAATAACTTATGGACGTTGCCCTCAATAATAAAACAACATTTGTATCTTTTTTTGATTTGTCCCATCCTACTTTCTCTATCAAATTTTTATGGAAATTGGTAGTAATCTTTGATATTTGTTCGTATTTATTTGTACCATACAATATGGTCAACAACCAACCTAAATGTTCAGATATATTCCGGTCTGCGGGATAATCAACATTCATGCAATATTTTTCTACAAAATTCAAATAAAAATCTAATTTTATGGCTCCAGATCTTCCCAGTATAAATAAATCATTTTCTATTCCCAATGCATTTATGCTGTCAAGTTTGTTGTCTCTTATATATGTTCCAAGATCCTCTAAAATTGAAGAGGTATATCTAACTCTATACATATAATCTTGATTATAGTTCAGTTTGATAGGTCTGTCATACTTTCCAAGATACATTTCTTTTTCTTTCATCTCTTTCTTTATGACTTTTTTATCTGATCCGATAGTATAATCCAGAGGTATAGGCCAGGTTTTACTTCCTTTTAATATTCCTGATATGCTGAATCTATTCTGCAAAAGTTTTATTTTATCTTTTACTATATCCACATCAACTAGTGGGTGTCCTGGCTGTGTTATCCATGCAGTTGCAAAACCAGCAACATCCACCTTTTTTTTAGAAGATCTGGCTACTTCGTCTATAACATCCCATAACTCATTACCTTCCGCATTGTCATACTCATATTTTTTTAGATAATTATGCAATCCCTTTTTGAATATCGTCTCCCCGACATACTTTTCTAACATATGCAATACAGTGCCACCTTTTTCATAACTTATTGCATCGAATATGCTGTTTATCTGTGCAGGTGTATCCACATTGACTGCTATAGGATGCGTGGCTTTTCTTGAATCTATATTGAATGCGGGTGCCATGATATCCAGATAATATTGGGTTTTCATATCCCATTCTGGGAATACTGCATCCATTGCTTTATAACTCATAAATGTGGCAAAGCTCTCATTAAGCCACAGGTCATTCCACCAGCTCATAGTAACAAGATCACCAAACCATTGATGGGCAAGTTCATGCGCTATCACCTCCGCAATTCTCTGTTTTATAAAAACAGATGTTTTATTCGGATCTCCAAGCAGTTCGACTTCTCTAAAAGTTATTGCGCCCCAATTCTCCATCGCTCCTGCACTAAAATCAGGTATTGCTATCAGATCTATCTTAGGTAATGGGAATTTTATCCCAAAATACTTCTGGTAAAAATCAACAAATTTTTTGCAGAAATCAAGAGCCATCTTAGCCATACTAATTTTACCTGGTACTGTAATTACTTTTAATTCCAATCCTTCAAGGGATGTGCGTATAACCTGGAAGTTTCCTACAGCTAAATACAAAAGATATGAAGACATCTTAGGTGTTTTTTCAAATTCAACTATCTTCCTATCTTCACCTAGAAAAGTTTCATTTTTGATTGGCATATTTGATATAGCTTCTAACTTTTTATCTATGACTAAAGAAACATCGAAACTTGCCTTAAATTCCGGTTCATCGAAACAAACAAATGCACTTCTGGCATCGGCAGCTTCAAATTGTGTTGTGAGCAACTCTCTTTTGTTTCCGTTATAAATATAACTACTCCTATAAAAACCATACATTCCATCATTGTTTTTACCTACCACATCTATGTATAATTTCAACTCTCCTTTAATCCTATCTTCAAATACTATTCTAACTCTCTCCAACTTTTTATCCATATATGTTTTAGCTTTAATCTTTCTTCCAGAAAAAACAACATATGCTTTTTTTATATCAAGTTCTCTAGAATTCAGGTATATGGAGTTTGTAGTGTTTTTTATGTTCAGAGATATTACTTCAGTACAATGAAACTTGAAACTTTTCATATCTGTATAAAATCTTAGCACGTAATGTAGAGGTATTACATTGTCCCCCAATGTCTCATGTATTCTTTTACTTTTCTCTATTTTTTTATCGGCGCTTATAAAATCACATTTAAAGTTAGACAAAACAATTAGAAAACAAATATTTAAGGATTTATGTCAAAAAAATAAGATATAAGAAGGTAAGAATACACTTCAAAATCAAAACATATCATCAAGAAGTTTCAACTCATTTATGGATGAATGTAAATGAACTTCGAAATAATAGAAAATGACTCCTCTACGGCCTAAAGGCCGTAGTATCCTAGGTTTATACCGCAAAGGGTATTTGGTTGGATATGTCCTGCCTTCTGATGTAGTTTTGCAGTGTGTTTTCATTTCTTGGACCGAC
>CAZBLA010000100.1:0-3862 GCA_964492665.1 Microcaldota archaeon | reverse complement strand
ACAGGGAAAACGCATCAATAAACATACTCAAAAGAGCTACTGCAGGGCATGCAGGGAGTTACGCTCGGAAGATATGGCCTCTATGATACAACTATCGCAATCCGCATCAAAGAACCATAACACACTCCGCAATCCGCAGAATAAGCCCTACTGTTTAAGCAGGGGAGGATGCCACTCAACAAGATATCTAATGCAGTGAATAGGAATCCCACATTCTTAGATGCGGGATGAGAGCGAACCATAAGTTATAGATAGATATATAAATAAAATATATTCATATATTATCTGTATCAAAAAGATATATTGCCTTATGCAACAAATTCATTCAATTCCTTTCATACAAGGCTGAAAGTGCTGGTCTGAGAACAACAAAATAGGCAAGAAACACACAAAAACATGCAGTAATTGTCATTCTTTACGGAATGCAGTAATTGTATAACGTAAAAGAAGCCCACATGTTTATGTGTGGGGGATGTCATTGATAACATTAACTAACAATACTAATGGGCCTGTAGCTCAGCTTGGATAGAGCGATACCCTCCTAAGGTAAAGGTCGCGGGTTCAAAATAAACTTTTATATAATCTAACTACAAAAGTTCATGAAACTCCCGCTAGGCCCGTTAATGGTGAAAGAAATGGTTAAATCAGAGAAGGCAGCAAGGAAGGATCAGAAACAGGTTTTCATAGTAAAATCCGCAACAAGAAGTGGAGGATTAGATTATCTACATATCTCTCTAATCATACTTGTGATAATACTGATAGGTTTGGCATTCTCCCTCTCAAGATTCAGTTCTGTAAGACTTGTCAACTGTCAATATGGTATAAATAATGGAACATGTTCAACAGCATCCGCAAATTCATTACAAGCCCTAAGATCTGCGGAAAAGATAATAGCTGGATATTCAACTGTTACTACTTCCTTATCTCTATTGCCTTACTATACCCTTCCAAGCCATTATAACGCTTCATATATAGCAAACTCGGATAAATGGCTAGTATATGCTCCATATACAAATCCATATACCGGGAATATAATTAGTATGTACGTATTATTGAATCGTAACCTTACATTAAACACATCCTTGATGCAGACTTTGCCACCATCTGAGGTAACAGACAACTATGTTGTAGCGTCCGGAACCATAAGCATAAAAAACAAATCTCTATCCACAACAAATACTCCTATACCTGTGAATCTGATAATTGATCCCTATGTTTCTGGAGCTATGTCCGCAATAAAATTTGCAGTTAATACGAGCAAAAAATACAGCAAAAACATAACAATGGAATATGATTTCATATTCACAAATGCAGCATCAAGTAAATATAGCGGTTATGGAAAAGCGGAAACACAACAATTGGCAAACTACCTATTTTGTGCTTCAAAACACGCAAATTTCTATAATTTCACAAACAACCTATCAAAAATTTTTGTGGGAAATCCTCTGACACACTCACGGTTGGCAGGTATAATAAACCAATCCGGAATGAACTACACACAGATTTTGGATTGTGTTGCAACATCTTCAAAACAGATGTATTATCAATCTGTATTTGCTGAATTTTATAAAGTTACTACAACACCCCTATTCATAGTTAATGGAAAATACGAAACAATACCCACAAAATTAAACGAAGCCATAAACTACTCTTTGGACACATTAAAATAATTGTCAACGATCCTTAAAACTTTTGTGCAGTTCATTTAACCCATGTATTATCAACAAAAAAATAAGGTCCGTCCTAACAAAAAGACGGACAATTCCTTCCATTATGTGGGTGAGACAATTAAAGTTTTGGTCGCTTTGCCAACATCAAACTTATAATAAACCTTGTGACCCAATTGATATCTGTCTACTATTCCAAGCTTATAAAGCCTATTCAATCTTGCCGAAGCTGCATTTCTGCCCCTATAATGCATTTTCTCCCTTATTTCATCCGCACAACTCATACTATTGCGCGAAATCTGTATAAACTGCAATATTTTTGTATCCGTTTCGGATAACATAAGCTCCTTTACTTGTTGCGGCTGGTTCTGCTGTTTCACTTTCTCTGATGGTTCTTCCTCATAATATGAATCGTCTAATGACTCCTCCAGTCTACTTATGGAATCGGATATATGTTTGAGCAATAATGTAGTCCTTTTGTTCTCTTCAATCATATATTTAAGTAACAAAAACATCTGTGGTGCCGCATCTCCTTCTTTTGAGTTTGTCTCACTGATTTTCTTCATCTCAACGTTTTTCGAAGAGAGTTCAGACAATTGTTCCTTCAAATGCCCTATATCACTTTCTATCTCCTTTTTTGACCTCATTCTATCACTTGAAAGGGTCACAACTCCTATATGTAAGAGTCATGATTCAATCATGATATGATAGTGAGCGAATAGATATTTAAATCTTTCTTCAAAATAAGCTACAAAGAAGGTTCATTTGCAGTAAAAAAACTCAATATTCAAAGTATGGTGCAGAATCATAACCTTGCAAAGTCAATATATCATACATCTGCAACAGATGTGGATTGCAGATTGACAGAGACATAAACGCATCGATCAACATACTCAACAGAGCTACTGCAGGGCATGCAGGAAGCTGCGCTCGGAAGATATACGGCACAACATGTATCACAATCCGCACCGCAGAACCATAACACACTCTGCAATCCGCAGAGGAAGCCCCTACTTAAAAGGGGAAGATGTCACATATCATTTTCTTCGCCTTTTGAATTGTCTCTGCCGTTTTATTGGTTTCTTAATGGTGGGTGGCGAATTCATTATACGTTCAACACTTTTGTCAAGAGCTTTTTTGAGTTCATCTCCTATAAATCTTTTTGATATTATATCTGCTTTCAACGCTGTTGTTATCTTTGCAGCATACACTCTAGCTAATTTTCCTCTTATATCATTTCTAGCTTGTGAGATCGCAGCAAGACGAAATAGTATACCATACTTCGGAGGTTTACTTCCGAACTTTATATGCTTGAATAAAGCTTTTTCCGCACCCAGAAGCTGTATAGTACTTGCTGGCATTGTTACAAGCCTCTCTAAAGATCTAGCTTTGCTGAGAAGCTCTGCAGGTATCATATTATCTGTTAAATAAGCAGTATTCGGTAAAAGCCTACTAATTGCGGATTTTATATACTCTTCAAGGGACTCCCTAAATTCATCAATATCCATACTTATTTGTGAATATCTCAACAATACCTTTTTTTCTTCATCTTCCATAACCCTTCCAGGATTATCAAACATATTTTTATATGTCTCTTTTGCGGTGTCATTATTTCCAACTATATCCTCCACATCCTCTAAACTAATCTGATCTTTAGATGCGGTAAGATTCATAAGACGCGCAAGAGTCAGGGAATTGCTGATCTTAAGTTCTGGGAAGTATATTCCATACCACTCTCCAAGCCTCTCAAATATAAGATTATATGATTTGTTCATTTCATCTATTGCATTTACTGCCTGTATTAATGTGTATTCTTCGCTTCCATAAGACTGTTTTATGGCTAACTTTACAGCATTAATCATCTCTCTTCTTTTCTCTTCAATATTCTTTTTCAGATAAACACCATATCAATACTTTTATAAGAAGTATTTACACAAAAAGATATAAATAATCAACATTAATTATACTGATAGGATATTGACAAATCGTTATATGACAAACAGTAATAAATTATTAAACAAATTGAAAAATATTTTATTCGTAGGGCAAGAATACTACGACTTTTAAGTCGTAGATGAATTGCAGATTACAATAACTCAATAACCATAGTTTTCAGAACAGAAAAACTGGCAGATCGAAGACTGCAACCAAAACATACAAAAAGAAATCATGTAAATATATGTCCGAACACGCCA
>CAZBLA010000099.1:0-3904 GCA_964492665.1 Microcaldota archaeon | reverse complement strand
GCATTATCGGTATTTTTTTCGTGCGTTGCCGTATCTATTAACTAAACTAATAGACAAGCGGAAGCTCAGGATTACTTTTCATCAAAACATTGATTAATTCGTAAGTGCTTTTGAATTCAAATAATTGTTCTTTTTTTTCCGTATAAAATAAGACAGGCATTTTTTTTTGTGGTGTGAAAGGAGTGTAAAAGGTAACATTGAAACGGAAGTTATTAGCAATGATAACAACACAATGAACATTACAATATAACTCAAGGTTATTGAACTTTACCAATTTAACTGGTAGTGAGGGATTGGGAGCTTGCTGAAAGTAGCTTAGAACGTAGCTAAGAGCTTCTATTTTTATTGGTTTCTGATATTTTGATTGATTACTCATAAGTGGTAGATTAAAGGAAGCAAATACGATTGGCAGCAAAAGTGTAAGGAATTAAAAAAGCGAACGTTCCGGGTTTCTGTGTGCCGACTATTTCGCTTTTTATCTTTCTACCACGAAAGAGTTCAATACTCTTTTCCCGCAGCTGTAAGCCGTTACCCGGGCCGCTTCTCTCCCGGGATATCCTCTTACAGATAATCATAATACGGAAAGAATTATAAAAGGTTACAAAAAAGAATGAATTATTTTAAAAAAAAACATCCGGATGCTTTTTTTTTTGCGTCCGGATGTGAAAAGGTTGCTATTATTACAGTCAGGCAACGACTCCAGATATCGTAGATTGAGCACTAACAATTGTACCGTCAGCCCTTTTAAAAATGAGCCAGGCGTGAATAATATCTGCAGTAACGAGCGCTGAAGTTGAAGTTACAACGACTTCTAGGTCGGCACGTACAGCGATAGCAGACGAAGTGCTAAGGTTGCTTTGCGTTTCATTGTATACGATAGCATATACAAGGTCAGTAGATAGCTTAAGCCCCACGCCTGAATCATCGAGCCAGCTAAGCAGATAGTCAGAGCCAGGCGTTGTGAAGTCTGTCCCGGATATGGCGGTTGCCTGCATTTTTCCCTGAGCAAAAATAAAATTAAGAAATGGCGTAGCGAGAGCGTCATCCCATATTCCCACGTTTTTTTGCACGAATGCATTTATCCCGGACATTTGTGAAGCGAACCTGTCCCAAAGTGGCTTGATAATCGTTGACAGAATAGATGCCGCCAACAGGACCGTTTGTTTAAATTTTGTCCGTTGGTCAACTTGTTTTGCTGTCTTCGGATTAGCTACCGATAAAGGTAGGCTTTTAATTACTGCGATGCCTTTCCAAGAAGTGCCTACAACTGAGCCAACTCTCCCGGAAAAACCACCCAAAATACCTCTTTTAATTACTCCCATGATGTTTTGTTTTTTTTGATTAATTACTATTAAAGAAAACACGTCGCGTGTCGTTCTATTTTACAGACAGCCCAAGACTGTTTAGAAGATGCATAATACTTTCCCAATTAGCTATAACATAGCCTATTAAAAGATAAAAAATATTGCCCCACCTTGATTTAGGAAACATAAATTTGATAATTCTTTCAATTAATTTTAGTATAGATTTCATGTTTTTTTTGTTTGATTTTGTTTATTTTTTTTTATATATAGCACACCTTTTTTTGTAATAGTGATATTCTCATTTGAGCCCGATAAATGCCCTAAAATACCTTGTAACATTTTTATTCTATTCCTTGATTTATAAGACATAATGGTCTAATCCTCTCTTACTTGCGTGACCTGTAAACAGTTGTATATCCTCTAATGACATACCTTCGCTCTGTAATCTCTCTATCAAAACATGCCTAAAGTAATGAGTAACACTGTCTCTTTTATTTCCTTTAAACTTTTGATAAAAGCCTAATTTTCTGTATAGCCTATAAAAGTACTTTTGTGAATAAATATCCGATAGAGGTAATTGTAATCTTCCGTTTCCTGTCCAAAAAGACACAAAAGTAACCGGCTGGACCATTCTGTTATTGCTTCCTTTCTCAGATTTGATTAAGACAAGACCGTCTCTGTACACATCGTATGCACTGATATTTAGTACTTCCTGTATTCTTAATCCGAAACGGTATTGCATTTCGATTACTGCTTTCTCAACAATCGACAGGCCTTTTCCTTCAGTTTTCTCAAACAAAAATAACTCAAGACATTTTTTATCCGGATACGTACTTAGTCTTTTTTCTGCGCTTTGGACGGAGGGACTTGGTATAGCGTTAATGGAAGGCAGGCGTGACGACATTTTATTATGATTTTTTTTTCCTGTTTAAAAACTTCTGCGCGAAAGTATGCCTTTTTTATTCAAAATCCAAATTTATTATCCGATAACGGAGACTGCCCCCTACAATCCAAAGGCTGTGTAACGCCAGTTGTGTGCAATAACGTTAGTGTATTGCACACAACTGGCGGTGCACAGCAACAGCCACAAAAGAAGCATGCTATTCAGGCGTTAGCAACTCTCAAGGTGGCTGTGTCCTTATGCAGCCCGGATTAGCTGGTGCGGTGGCAGGAGCAAGCTGAGGGCGAAGCATGAGCCGGCAGCGAGCGACTTACACGGGCATGCGCTGCGAGGCGTTGTGTTGTGAGGCACGAACATCACACGCTACGAGCAGGGCCTTGACCGCATACGTAAGCGCTGAAACGAACATGCAGCTTGGTATTTTACATAAGGGCTGATTATAGGACAAAGCACAAAGGTTCAGTGACTTGCGCAAAATCCTATAATTAATTATACAACGGAAGCAACATAATACATATAAGGAAGGCGGAGCAGCTGGGCACAGGCGATTTTAGGGAGCTTGGTGGGGGGCGAGCCTGAGCACAGCTGCAGAGGCTGACTGCTGTGCTTTGTTCTATAATATCGCTTATGTATAATACGCAAGGTGCATGTGAGTAAAGCGCACGAATAAACATGTGAAAAACATTTTAAATTCAAGGTCAATACGTTTTCAACTAATTACTATCCGGAATCGGAGATAATAAGGATGTTTTTAATTGTTGTGTTTAAGGATTGAACCGGTTACATACAATTGTTCGTACAATCGTATATAATAGTCGCAGAATCTATTACGGAGCCAGTCTGGCATCAAAGAGGGATTAACCTCCTTTTTCAAAGTTAATACTGAAAAATAATCAGAATGATATGCTTTTTGTATATTTTCCCGGATATAATCATGAAATCCGGAACGGAAATCTTGAGTATAATTATATGTAAAAGGTCTGAGCTTTGACAATTGTTTAGACATCCGATATATATTACCTTTAATTTTTTCCCCTTTTACGTGCTTGTTAACGTATTTCATGACATACGCGATCGAGTTATCGAGATTATCTACAGCTTTCACGTGCGTTGACGGTGGGCTGTCATTGTTATAGATTCTTTTTTGATGTTCGAGCAATCCGTATTTTTTTTGTATAGAATTCCAATGCTCTTGAATTTTTTGCGCAGGAATGTAATGGTCAGCTATCAAATGAAAATGTAGATTATTATTTTTTTGCAGTTCTGCTTTCCAGAAGACTTCTTTTACATCGAATTGGTAGCGTATTTGTTTGATGAATTGTTGTAATAGTTGACGCTTTATTTCTTGATGTGAAAGCTCAGTCTTGTCAGATAATGTCAGCGTTATAAAAATCGGTTTTCTTATTTTTTCTTTTTTCTGATAAGGATGTGTTTTATTATAGATATCGAAAGCTGTGAGGAATGCTGTTAATTTTTTTTCAATGTTTTTTTTTGATGATTGTGAAAGCTCTCCTGTTCTTTTTTTTGCGCTTTGCATTTGTGTTATTTTCCTATCCCATAATCCTTGTTGTGAACACATTCGATTCTCTGAATATTCTACTATCCTATCTTGATAAAACAAATATTTCGTATCGGAATCTGTATGCATTATCGGTATTTTTTTCGTGCGTTGCCGTATCTATTAACTAAACTAATAGAC
>CAZBLA010000098.1:0-3904 GCA_964492665.1 Microcaldota archaeon | reverse complement strand
ATAATAGCATAATTGTATATAAAACTGTTCCTTCTGACCTCTTTTACAAAGAAGGGGATCGATTGATAGTGCACAGAGCATATGTGATTTTAAATGCTAGTGGTAATTTCTATGTCCTTACTAAAGGAGACAATAATCCCGGATTGGATATACAATACGCAAATATACCACCAAATATTACACATATAGAAGGCAGAGTATTGTTCTCGATCCCATATCTAGGTTATATAAAAATTGCATTGAATGGGATACCTCATGGTTTAGGATGCAATAAAACATACGTAACTACTGTTTAAGCAAAACATAACTACTGTATGCCTTGAAAGCTTTAATATGGCAGAGTTAACAATTCATAGATAGAAATCCTATACTCTCTAAAGGCCGGATGAAAGCTAAGTGTATATGGATCCATATCAACATACTTAATAAATCTAATGGAGGCGGGAAAATTACGTTTAGAAAAATTTTTTAAGACTCCAAATCAAGGTAATTATCAGGAATCCGATAAAACACATTTTTTTGCAAGTACAATAATCGCACAAATGCAGAGGAAACCAACATCATTTATTTGTAGGAAGAAGTCACATTCTAAATAACTTCTTTGGAACTATTAATCCATAAAATAAATAATTTTTCTTGTTTGCAATGGTAATATGGACAAACACATCAAAAACTTTAATTACTCCAAAAGGCTTAGCCAAATATTCCTCATAAATAAAGATGTCGCTATCAAGGAAGCTGAATTTGCATTCAACAAGAATGTATTGGAGATGGGGACGGGTTTAGGGATTCTTACGGAAGAGCTTTCAAAACAGGCTAAAAGCGTTGTATCCATAGAAATAGAAAGTAATGCGTTCAACATCGCAAAAAGAAGACTGAATTACAAGAATCTAAACCTTGTCAGAGGGGATTTCTTCAGCATAAATTTTGCTGCCTACAACAAATTTGATATTTTTATATCAAATATCCCTTACCACCTTTCAGGTAAAACTATTAAATGGATATTGCGAAACAGAATACCCTCAGTTCTTTGTATCCAAAAAGAATTTGTAACTCATCTCGAAGCCAAACCAGGCACAAAGAAATATTCAGAGATAAGTATACTTTCCGCACTCATGTTTACTATACATCATATATCTAAAGTTCCAAGATACATGTTCAAACCAATACCAAAAGTCGATTCAGAATTAATATCAATAAACTTTGATAACAGTCCTATAAACGAGAATACTTTAAAAGTATTACATGCTCTTATGGAACACAAAAAGAAAAAAGTAAAAAATGCATTTATTGATTCTGCCAGTAAACTTAAAATAAGTGAGGAACATCTATCCGGAATCACCGAAAAATTGCCATCCTTGGACAAACAGCTCTTCAAACTTGATCCGAAAACAATATATAACATATCTTCAGTCATCTCAAGATACTTGAACATGTAATCTATTCTCACAGACGAATCCATAATAATACCTGATTTGCGGCTTTTCTACAACCAATTCGTGTAAATCTTCTTCTTTCTATCATATTCCATTATCAATGATGGACATAACATGTCACAAAAAACAATAAGCGTATACTAACTCTCAAAGATTCTTATGCTGTTGTTTCAATTATTTCCTTTTGAATAGTCGCAAATCCTCTTTTATAACAGGTAATCCTTCACAAAACCTTAAGTTCACAACACTCAATACGATAACTAAAAAAGTATTACAATTTTCAGTAAATGTACCTTTTAAGTGAATGGTATATTTATTCCTTTCATAACATAAATCAAATATGAACTATCCATTCAGATTTAAGGAAATCAGGTCATCCCAAAAGGAGATGATGGACGATATACACAAAGTGCTCAATACAGGAAGTAATATACTTATTGATGCTCCAACAGGCATCGGCAAAACTGATGCATCAATAAGTGCTGCACTCGGTTTTGCTATGGAAAACGGACTTAATGTCTTTTTTCTCACTCCAAAGATATCACAACACAAAATAGCATTGGAAACCCTTTCAAAAATAAAAAAACTTTTCTACAAAAACCTAAAATTTGTAGATATTGTAGGTAAACAGAAACTTTGTACTAATCCATCAGTAAATAATAATGAAGGAGAAATGTTTTATAGAAAATGTAATGAATTAATCAAGCAAGGAAAATGTATCTATCACAAAAGATTCAAACATTACTTAGACGATGCAGAGATACCACCAGAGCTTTCAGAAAGCGTCTTCTTAGGCCATAATAAAATGCTGGACGCTTCTTACGGTTTTGGCGTATGCGCATATGAAATGTCGATGCATCTTGCAAAGACCTCCAATGTAATAATTGCGGATTATTCCCACATACTAAATCCGAAAATAAGGGTACCATTTCTAAATAAGATATCTAATGATCTTCATAATAGTATCATAATATGGGATGAGGCACATAATATAATAGAGTCTGCAAGCTCCTATTTCACCAGTTCAATAGAAAACAGGGTAATAAACTCGGCATCTGAAGAGCTCACTCTAATCGGCAGCAAAATAAATCTCGATTATCTGAAATTTTCAATGGATTCCATAGCAAAGAAATCACTTTTGAACAAGGATTCCTCATTTGTTGAAATAGGTGAGATGCCTGATAATATAATACCACATCAGGAGATACAGGAAAGCCTTACTACTGCAGGACTGGAATATCTCAAGAAAACGGAGGCAAAGCGTTCAGCAATAATCAAAATAGCTAAATTTATTGAATTATGGTCAGATGAAGATAAGACCCTCATCAGGATAATATCAAGAAAAACTGATACGATAAGGCTTTCAATAAACTGTGTGTATCCATCAAGAGCATTAGGTGTATTCAATGATGCCTACTCTAATATCTTTATGAGTGCAACATTAATGCCATTGAACATGTATTCCGACATGTTTGGGATATCAAACGCGTTAACTAAACATTATGCATCCCCTTTTTCATCCGCCAACAGACTCGCATTGATAAATGACAGCGTCACAACAAAATACGCAGATCGGTCTGTAGACGAATACAAAAAGATAGCAAAAAATATAGAGCTGATTTCAGAAAGAATATCCGGAAGTATTGCCGTATTCTTTCCGAGTTTTATCCTACTAAACAATGTTAAAAGATACATGCGATTTAAATTGTATGCACAAAGAAGAGAAATGCGTAGTATAGAAACCGAGAAATTTATAGAATCATTCAAAAATGATCGGTTATCCCTGATGTTTGGAGTTATGGGTGGTAGTCTGAGCGAAGGTGTTGACTATCCAAAAAATGTTATAAAATGCATAATAATAGTCGGAATACCTCTGGCTCCTCCAACTCTTGAACTTTCTGCAAGAATAAATTATCTAAATGATAAATTTGAAGGAAGAGGAAGTGAATATGGATATACCATACCTGCAATGAGAAGAGTCATACAAGCTGCTGGAAGAGCCATAAGGAGCGGAACTGATAGAGCAACCATAATATTCATGGATAAACGGTACAAATGGCATATCTATTCATCACTCATAAATTCTGCATTCGGCCTTTCCACTTCCGATAATTATCTGAACACAATAGAAGAATTTTGGAACAACAGCACAAACCATCATTAAACCTTACAACCTTATATCACATTCATCATAAAATAACTGCAGAACAAATGATACCATACAACACTATCTATTAAATGATAAGCTCATTTTTGAAATCATCTCCTAACTATTCTATTTTCTGTTTCTTTTATACTCCAATGTTATTTTCAATAGAATCAAATTTTCCAAATAAAAAATCCTTATTTCCGCAATAATCTAATACTCTCTCCAACTCCAGAGCCATCTTTTACTGGCATTATACTCAAATCAGGATATTTATTCGTAGGGCAAGAATACCACGACTTTCAAGTCGTGGATGAATTGC
>CAZBLA010000097.1:0-3912 GCA_964492665.1 Microcaldota archaeon | reverse complement strand
ATAAAACCTTTCGGAACTACTGTTGAAAGTCGTGGTATTCTTGCCCTACGAATAAGTTTAAGATTTATATCAGAGTTTAAAACAAGAGATATGTGGTGATCGAAGTGTTTTGTTTTATAAGTTGATATTAAATTTAATGGAAGATGGTTTTAATGAAAGTAATTAATATAGACGGATATGAAGATATGAAAAAGAATAAATTGCTTTTAGAGGAAGTAATTGAAAATCATGGTGTGGTGGTATATCCCACTGATACATTAAATGGAATAGGATGTTCAGCATATGATGAGGTAGCTATAGATAAATTAATAAAGATTAAGAGGAGGGATAATAAGAATATGCCGGTATTGGCATCAGATATGGCTGCTGTCAGGAATGTTGTAAAGTTTAATAAGAATTCTGAAATCCTTGCGAAACGATTTTGGCCTGGTGCTTTAACCCTAGTAGTAGAAGTATCAGATTTTTTGTTATCCGATAGAGTGATCGAAAAAGAGACAGTAGGCATAAGGATACCAGATCATGATTCTGCGCGGCTTGTTGCAGGAGTATTTGGTGGAATAGTCATTGGTACAAGCGCTAATATAAGTGGTAAATCACCATTGAATAGCATAGAAGAAATAAAAAAGGAATTGCCGGACATAGATTTGTTAATTACTTCAAAAATAAAACCGAAAGGAATTAGATCTACAGTGATTAATATGGAAACATTGCAGATATTTAGGGAGGGGGCAATTTCAGAAAAAGAGATAAAAAAGGTTATTTTGTAGTTGTGACTTTCCTTTGTCCATGAATGATGTAGGCTTCCTCTGCATCCATGCGATCAGCGCATTCGCGAAAGGGGTGTTTTATTCGATTCTTTGATAGTTAATTCAGGTTTGAGGTGTTACAAAATCCCTTGAGCGAACTTCTCCTCTGTCCAAAGGTAAATTTAGTGAGCATGTTGATATAAATTTACATATAGCTTTTCATTCCACCTCTAAAGAGTATGGGATTGCGCGCTAAGAATTGTTAAGAATTAGAAGGTTTATTGAACATTCGGAGTGTTTATTAAGTAAGTTGTAGCAAACCAATATATGATGTAATAAATAAGATATAATCATTGTAATTAAACTTTAATGTATAAATTAACTCGGGATATCAAATCAGACAAAAATATTTAAAATCCAACGTATTATATTAAAATAAAAGAGGATAACTTTGAACATTCAATAAAATTATTTGTGGTTTAATTGGAAAAAACAAAACAGTTGCTTGTCGGAGACAAATTGAGGAAATTTACAAAAACTCGTATGGCGGATGCTCATTGCCATTTGTATGGACTTGATTTAGGTGTGATAAAATCTGCAAAGATGGTGGGAGTTGAAGTAATGATAACGAATGGGATTAATACAAAATCTAATATTGATACGTTAAATATGATAGATAGAAGGAATGTGTATGGGATGGTGGGAATACATCCTGAATTTGCATTAAAAATTAATGATGAAGAAATAGAATTCAATAAGAGTTTGATAGAGAGTAATTTATCTAAGATAACAGGAATCGGAGAGATAGGATTGGATTATACACTCATCAAAAATGAAAAGGAGAAAGAAAGGCAGAAGGAGATATTTATTAAGATGCTTGATATTGCTGTAAGATTCAAAAAACCAGTCAGTATACATTCTAGAGAAGCGTTGCCGGATGTTTTCTCAATATTAAAAGATTATAATGACTTGGGAGTACATATACATTTCTTTGAAGGGAGTAAAGAAGAAGCCAAATATGCTGAAAAAAAAGGTTATTATATATCAGTACCATATATTAAATCAACAAAAAGAGTAGCCGCAATCAAAGTTATTAGCATAAAAAATATATTGGCAGAAACAGATAGTCCAACTGCATCAGCAACACCTTCTGATGTGTCTCATTCAATAGAATTTATTGCTAATTCGAAAGGATTAGAGTTTGAATATGTTGCAGAAACTACTTTCAAAAATACACAAAAGTTTTTTAATATTGATTTTAAAAGTTTTATGCGTTAGGGCTTGTAGCTCAGCTTGGATAGAGCAGCAGCCTTCTAAGCTGACGGTCGCGGGTTCAAAATAAATTTTTATTGTATAAGAAGTTATGAAAATCCCGCCAAGCCCGTTTATATTTGTTCTAATGATGATTTATGTTTTGATTGGACGTCCGCCACGTTTTTGTTGCTTATTGGTATTTGCTGTTGCAAATTCAATATCTATCTCCTCCTCAATATCGCTTCCCATCCATTTAGTTATATAGGTAGTTATGTTCTTCAACGGATTGGTATATCTGTCCGTAAGAAGGTATACGGAATTTTCGTGTTTCAGTAATCCGAATTCTACAGCTTTATCCAAATATCTTTTTGCTGTTGCTATAGACATTATTCCTTCTGGAATGTCCCTAAGCCTTAGTTCCTTTTTCTTTTTTACTATTAGAAGAAGTTTTCCAAAACGGTATGCTTCTGTCTCATTATCAAAAAAGATTTTAGCTATGGGTCTTACATTTATTGTTTTTAATTTTTCTTTGAATGGAGCATTCTCAAATTCCCAATATTTAATAGACATACCATCACCACCTGTCTCTAATAAAAGTTATTACATCACCATCTTTTAATATATGTTTTGAACTGACACGCTGATTCGGAAATTTTGTGCTCGGACCGGTTATATAAGCACTTTTAATGTTATCTGCAAGTTTTGTATGTATTTTTTTTGCAAGATCATTTATTGTTGAATCTAATTTTAGAGAGATTGGAGATCCTTGCTTCTCTTCCCTTGGCTTTATATATACCCTAATTATATTGCAGCATTTATATATCGTTGACTTCAATTCTTCGAGATTATTGCTGTTTATTGCACTTATCGGAATTACTTCGATATTAAATTTTTCGTTTATTTCGTGTGCTAGTTGAGAATAATTATTATTTGTATCTATTTTATTTAGTGCAACTATTGCATTTATATATCTCGCTTTGTATAGGAGTATTGATATCAATTCATCTTCTTCAATTTTATTTTTTATTATCACATCTCCATTAAAAATTCCCAAACCATTGAAAATATCTTTTATGTATTGGGATTCTATTCCAGATTTATTTATTATTATTTTAAAAGGCGAGTTATTGATATTTATGTGTTTTATATAGGGAGCTTTTTTGTTCAGATATACGTTTGAAGAGTTAAGTTCATCCATCAGGATTTTTAGGTGATCTAGATTGTTTACATCTATCACAAAAATTATCAGATCCGAACTTCTTATCTGACTTATCACGCTAGATCCTCCTCCATGTCCTATGTGTGCATATTCTATTATTCCTGGTAGATCTAATATTTGTATATGTGCATCTTTGTAGACCATTGTCCCCTGTATTATGGTTGTTGTTGTAAAGGAGTAAGCGGCAGTTTTAGATAATAGATTAGTAATTACATTTATCAATGATGACTTTCCAGTACTTGGAAATCCGACAAGGACGACAGTTGCATCTCCATTTTTCCTAACAAAAAATCCTTTGCCACCTGTTTTTTTGATTTGTGACATTTCCTTTCTTGCTTTTGCTATTTTGGATTTTAGTATTCCGACATGTTTATTTGTTGCCTTGTTCTTTTTTGTGTTGGAAATCTCTTCGTTTATCTCGTCAATTTTTGATTCATACATTTCTTTGTCTGTCATCTTTATCACAAACGTATAAGTAAATAAGTATTTACTTTTGTATTATTAAATTACTTCGTGTTCAATTACTAAATAAGTATGTTTAATATTGTTTGTTACACACATACCATTAGTAAAAAGTGAGAAAAATGGTAGCAAAAGCAAAAAGACCACAAAAAGCAAGTGCATCTAGATCAACTGCAAGAAGTCCTGCAAGATCAAGTGCATCTAGACCTGCATCTAGACCAACTGCAAGAA
>CAZBLA010000096.1:0-3976 GCA_964492665.1 Microcaldota archaeon | reverse complement strand
GATTGCATAAATGCAGAGGAAGCCTACACCTTTAGGTGTAGGAGGATGTCACTGTGACAATAGAAATCAATCTCGTCATACAGAAAAACGTATAAGTATATGCTGATATATCTTTTATGAATAATGTAAAGTGATAATATGGCAGAAACGATGTCTTTATTGTTCGTATCCGGAACAGTGGATAAACTGATGGCTGGAGCCATCATCGCATCTGGTGCAGTAGCTAATGATATGGATGTTAATATTTTTGTCAGTTTTTGGGGTCTACTGCAATTCAAAAAAGATAACAAGTCTATACCAAAACTCAGTTATGACGGAGCTGAAATGTCTGAGGAAATCTTCAAAATAATGCAGGAGAAGAAAGTACCTTCATGGATGGATATGTTAAAACAAGCTAAAGAGGTCGGAAATGTAAAAGTGTACGGATGTGCGATGTTTGCTGATCTGATAGGTCTCAAAAAAGAAGATCTCGACCCTATCATTGATGAGATTATTGGAGTTGGAGAATTTGTCGGGATGGCAAAAGACTCCAAAACAACATTATTTATATGAAGTGTATGAGTATGGACGAATCTATAAAACCAACAACAATAGTTGACGCAAGGGGAAGTTACTGTCCAGGACCACTTATGCTGCTGATCAAAGCATACAAGGAAGCTAAAACAGGGGATGTCATTTCAGTGTATTCAACAGATAATGGTACAAAGAGAGATGCTCCTGCATGGATAAAAAAGTCAGGGAACGAACTGATCGGTGTTTTTGATAGAGATGGTTACGCAGAAATAATTATGAAAAAGATAAGATAAGGTGTTCTAATGTCTGTTCTGAAAAAAATATTAATATTGGGAGACGGTGCAGCAGGTACCATGATGGCAAATAAAATGAGATTTCTTACGGATACTAAAGAGGTTGAAATAGTTGTTGTGGGAAATTCAACCAAACATTATTTCAAACCTGATGGAGTTCACATTCCACTCAATCTTAAAAGATATCAAAACAGCGTCAAACCAACAAGGTTCCTATTCAATTATGGTATTAACTATGTTTTCGATGAAGTGGTAAAAATAAAACCGCAACAGCGCCTTGTCCATCTAAAGTCAGGAAAAGAATTTAGCTATGATTATCTAATCATTGCAACTGGAGATAGATTTGATCTATCAGAGGTTCCAGGATATAAAGAAGAAGCAAAACATTTTTATGATCTTCAGCATTCTCTTGAACTGAGAGAGGTTCTGAACAATTTCAAGGGAGGGAATATAATAATAGGTCAAGCAGGTATTCCTATACAATGCCCTCCAGCTCCTTACGAATTCACATTCCTTTTGGAACATTATCTAAAGTCAAAAGGTATAAGGGACAAAACAAATCTTCATTATATCTATCCATTGAACAGAGTCTTCACTATAGAAAATGTCTCAGGATATATTGAGACTTTATTCGATGAAAAAGGTATAGAATACCATACTATGTTTAATGTGGAATCAATTGATGCAAAGAAAAAAGAGCTCATCTCTCTGGAAGGAGAATCATTAAATTATGACCTTCTCATACTTGCCCCGCCACATAAAGGTCAAAAGATGATAACCGAGTCGGGATTAGCAGGAGAAAGTGGTTATATAGATGTAGACAGACATAAACTTAATTATTCTAATTACGATGATATCTTTGTGATAGGGGATGCTACAAATCTTCCAATATCAAAAGCTGGTGCAGCTGCACATTTTGAAGTGGAATATCTGGCAAATCGGCTTGCACATGAGATATCAGGAAATGTCTATGAAGAGGGATATAATGGGGAAGTATCATGTATAACTGTGACAGGCGCAAAGAAAGCGACTACCCTATACTTCTCATATGACAGACCTCCAAAAGCACTATTTCAGAGCAAAACGGATTATCTGCTCAAGTGGACTTCCTCTGATACCTATTTTTCAGGTATGCTGAGAGGTATAATGTGAGGTGATGAATATGAAAAGCAAAGAAGAACATGAACCAGACAAAAATGAAAGCAGTAGAGATATAGAACATTTTGAATCACTTATTCTAGAGAACAAGGAAGTATTTGAATCAATGATTACTCTTTTGAAAAGATTGAAGGAGGCAGGAATCACCAGTCTGTTAGATAACATTTCAAAAGATTACATGCCAACTGATGTTGAATTCTTTGGGAAATTTTTCACATCAAAGGAATTTACTGTTGGAATGTTAAAAACAGGAAATCTTTTTGTCGGAGTCATGCATGCATTATCAAACGAAAAAACATCTGACACCATAAAAGCTCTACTTTTCAATGCAGAGGGTATTACAGACGCAGTACTTACAGGAGCAAAAAATCCTGAACATATATCACTATTCAAACTCTATTCAATGATTAAGGATCCGGATGTCGCATCAGGATTGACTGCTATTCTGAATGTTCTGAAATTCACAGGAAAAGTTCTGAAAACCGTTGAGAATCAATGAAAAATCCGATCATTTTACTTTTTGTATTAGGATAACTTTTTTTTACCTTTGCTGTTATAATCATCTAGAAAAAAATCTGTTTTGCAGTATCATACAACAATTACTGGTTTATATCCTTCCATAGAAAGACTTATAAGTATTAATTGATATACTCTAAATAAATTATAAATGTGATAATATGACAGAAAAAATATCAAAGGAGAAGATTGAACGAACATCGGGATATCTATATTATCTTGGTAAAGATGGATTCGTATGGCAAAACCCCATGAAATCTAATAAAAACGGCTCCAAAAGAAAAACAGGAAGTGAATATGTCGAAAGAGAAAAAGGATATTTATATTTTGTTGATTCTGAAGGATATGTATCCAGAACCAAACAGGGCAGGAAAAAATTATAATTTTTTGAAAATTGAAAGCAAATCTTTAAGAATATTTGTTTTCATAAAGGAACTAATAACTTATGGTGAAATTTATGAAAGGAATAAACTCAAAAATTGTTAGAGGGCAATCCGCAATGGAGTACCTCATGACGTACGGCTGGGCAATATTAATTATTGCAATCGTTATGGCAGCATTTTTCGCATTAGGTCTATTTAAGAGTCCAACCGGAACAACATGCAGGGCACCAAGCGGCTTCATCTGCGATTCTCCAATATATAATGCTGGAACAAATGTATTAAGTGTTATTGTAGGGCAGGGAAGTGGAACCACTTGGAGTTCAACATCCTTTACGATGTCTGGAACAGGAATAGCAACTCCAGTAAATGCTATAACAGGAACTGCAGCAACTATAACTTTAGATAGTGGATCTTTAGTAACAATCAACTTTACACTGCCAACCGGCGATATACCTCCAGGAGAGATATATGCAACCTTTACAGAGGGTAGTGTTACATCAAAAGTAAATATTGCAACAGCAACATGGGGCTGATTTTATTAGCTCCTTTCTTTTTTTATTCGTAGGGCAAGAATACTGTGGCTTTCAAGTCGTAGATGAATTGCATATTACAATAACTCAAAATCATAATTTTCAGAACAGAAAAACTGGCAGATTGAGAACTGCAATCAAAACCTACAAAAAGAAATCCTGTACAGATTTGACAAAGACATAAACGCATCAATAAACATACTCAAAAGAGCTACCCTCGGACAGAAAGGAAGTCACTCTCAGGAAGATAATGATCGATACATTTCAACAGAAAATGCAAGTCGCATCGCAGAACCTACCTTACAATCCGCAGAGGACATACTTCTAAGCAGGGGAGGATGTCACTTTAAAGTTATAAAAAACAGAATATTTATTAAATCATTATGCTTTATTATAAATATTAAAAAGGTGAAATTGTTGCATCTTTCTTCAAAAAGGCACTTGCAGAACAAAAAGGACAAAAAGAGTCAGGCAGCCCTAGAGTATATTTCGGTCTATGGATACGCTCTTCTTATTGTTGTTGGTGTTCTCGCTTTCTTGCTGATATACGTTAATCTTCCTACAACTATCTCTCCATCATCCT
>CAZBLA010000095.1:0-3999 GCA_964492665.1 Microcaldota archaeon | reverse complement strand
AGGAAGTGGAGAGTTATATTCGCAATGCCCAGGCGGATGATTTTGATGGTAGTTGTGCGGATGATGCGACAATAGATGAATTGTCTTTTCCTAAAATAGAGAACTTTTTACAAGAGAGTGCGCAGAGAGCACAAAGAGATTTTAGTCCAGGTGTTATTAATGAGGCGGTATTGAAAAATATCGGTATTGTTAAAAAATGCGATGGTATTTTGAGTGCGACAATAGCCGGGTATCTCATATTTGCCAAAGAAAAGCCACAAAATAAATTACAGTTTGAGAGATACAAAATAAGGTGCGCGAGGTTTGCTGGTTCTGGTACTGCTAGTGAAATTATAGATAAGGCTGATATTGGCGGAACTCTGGATGAGCAGATTGACGCAATGGAGGCATTTGTTTTGAGAAGTATAAGGAATAGCGCGAAAATCGTCGGTACTAAAAGAGTTGAAAGATATGAATACCCAAGAAAAGCCATTCGTGAAATTGTGGCAAACGCTGTTATACACAGGGATTATCGCATTAAAGGAACATACACTCAGGTACATATTTTTGCGGACAGAATAGAAGTATTTAATCCGGGGAACCTACCTCCGGGAGTAACTGTTGAAAATATAAAAGATGTCCAGCAAAGCAGAAATCAAATTATGGCAACACGATTAAGTGAGATGAGGTATTTGGAAGAAAAAGGGTTGGGAATAAACATTGTCTTTGATAAGATGTCTGAGTGGAAACTTTTACCTCCTATATTTAAAAATACATCAAATAGTTTTAAGGTTATATTGCCAGGCGAGCCATTGAGTCAGTTAAATGAGAGACAGATAGAAATATGGCAGTACTTAATGGATAAGAAGAGGGTAACGAGTAAGAAAATTAAAGAGATATTACCAGGTATTCCTTCAGCTACAATAAACTATGATTTGCGTAAAATGATTGAAGTTGGCTTAATACACAAAATGGGAGAGTCTATTAACACATATTACGAATCTAGTTTTTAAAGGCAATTAAAGGCAATTAGAAGAGGTATTACAAAACGGCTTAAAATATGACTTTTTAGAGATTAGATTGATAATAAAAGTTAGCAGATATTAAAGGCAATTAGAGGCAATCGGAATATGATAAAAAGTAGTATGTAAACATTTGTTGAATTATGATACAAAATATATCTATGTAAAATATTTTGATGCTTTTGTTTAAATAAAAATGACTGAACAAACCTTAAAAAAAGGAATAGGTGAGAAGTTGGGCAGCGAAGCCACCCACCAAAACAAAACTCTGCTAGAAGGATGGCAGGAGGTGGTTTTAGGTGACGTTGTGGAATTGATTATTGATCACAGAGGAAAAACACCTAAAAAATTAGGCGGCGACTGGTCAAATTCTGGATATAGGGCGATTTCTGCAAAAACTATTAAAAATGGAAGATTAGTAAATGAAGACAAAATGAATCTTTTGCCTGAAGATTTATATAAAAAATGGATGAAAAATGAAATTCAATATGGTGATATTTTTCTTACATCAGAGGCACCATTAGGTGAGCATTTGATTTGGAAATCAAATGAAAAATTGGTTTTGAGTCAACGCATATTTGGAATTCGAACAAAAAAAGAAATACTCGATTCATTTTATTTTAATTATTTTATTGATAGTGAGTATTATCAGTATGAATTAAAAAGCAGAGAATCAGGCTCCACTGTTACAGGGATAAAACAAACTGAACTCTTGAAAACTAAAATTTTACTCCCGCCACTTCCACAACAAAAAGCAATTGCAGATGTGCTTTCTTCTTTTGATGATAAGATTGAGCTTTTGCGAGAGCAAAATAAAACTCTAGAAAAAATCGGACAAGAGCTTTTCAAGGAATGGTTTGGGAAATATAAAGTTGGTGATGATTTGCCGGAAGGGTGGAGAGTTGGGAAGTTGGGGGAGGTTATTGAGTTTATAAATGGGTACGCTTTTAAAAGTTCAGATTTGCTAAAAATACCAGCAGTAGATACTTACAAAGTATTTAAAATGGGAGACATAAAAAAAGGCGGTGGATTTAATCAATTAAAAACTAAAAGTTATTTTAAAAAAAGTGATGCAGAAAATTTAAAGAAATATATTTTAAAAGATGGTGACTTATTGATGAGTATGACGGATATGAAGGATGCTATTTCTTTATTGGGACACACAGCTTTGATGATTTATAATAATGAATATATAGTTAATCAAAGAGTTGGTTTAATAAGAGTAAAAAATGAAATAAATATAGAATATCCTTATTTGTATTTATTAACAAATGACAAAGATTTTATTGCTAATTTAAGAGGACGAGCAAATAGCGGGGTACAAATTAACTTATCAACAGACGCAATAAAAAATAGTGAAATAGTTATCGCTGATAAAGATTTTAATAAAAAGTTTGGTAATGTTGTAAAACCACTATTCCAAAAAATAAAAAATAACTCAGAACAAATACAAACTCTCTCAAAAACCCGCGATGTGCTTTTGCTGAAGTTGATGAGAGGTGAGATTGTGGTTGATTAAAATACTATCATGGCAAATTTAAAAATAATAGAAAAACAACTATTAGAAAAACTATTTAAAATCGATGGTTATGTTTTGGATTTTTCTAATAGAACTTTCGAAGATTTTTTTAAAACAGAGGTTGGGGCTGATATTTATTCTGATAAATATCAATTAAAGGGCAGATCAAAAGCTAAAGTTTTAAGAGCTTTTTGGGAAATTGAAAATGATAGTCTTGTTGCAAGATCTATTTTTAAGTTATTAGAGTATATAGATAATCAAATTTTACTTGGTGATTATTTAGAAAAAGATTACCCTAAAAACCAAAGGGTAGCCGTGGAAAATATAGTAAAAAGATTACATGGTAATAAAGTTGATATCATAAGTGAAATAAAAAAAGACTATTCTCCCATTAATAGTGAGTATGAGTTTTTAAAAAGAGAATTTACAGAGGTTAATCTGAGTAATTTAAATTTTGATTCTGTAATAACTAGTATTTTAAATGAAAGACTGAGAGAAATTGAAAAAAATTTGAATTCTAAAGCATCTTTGTCTGCTATTTTTATTTCAGGAAGTACTCTAGAAGGTATTTTATATGGTGTTGCATCAAATAATATTAAGGACTTTAATTCCGCAAAATCTAGTCCAAAAGATAAAATTGGAAAAGTTTTGAGTTTTGATAAATGGAATTTGGGGAATTTTATTGACGTAGCAAAAGAAATTGGTTTTTTGGATGAAGACGTTAAAAAGTTTAGTCATTCTTTGAGAGATTTTAGAAATTATATTCACCCATATCATCAAATATCACAAGGGTTTTCTCCAACAGAGCATACTGCAAAGATTTGTTGGCAGGTTTTAAAATTAGCAATTTTCCAAATTTCTAATAAAAAATAATTATGAGTAATTTACCCAAAGTAATTTTTGATACAAATAAATTGTATAATAAAAAAGCAAAATCTTTTTTATCAAAAAATATAGTTGGCTTAGATAAGTTTTATGAAACTGTAGAAATTATATTACCAGATATGGTCGTTGGAGAATTAGAAGAAAAATACAAAAGAGATTTTGAAGAACAAAAAGAAAAATTCTTCAATACAATTTTAGATACCTTTTTGTCTCATGATGCAGAAGAGATGAATGTTGATGAAAAAATAAAAAAATTAAAGGAAGATGAGTATATAGGGTATGTTGTTATAGAACTAAAGGATAATTCTGTTTTAAAAAAGATTAAAAATTTAGCGCTAAAAAAAGAACCACCATTTAAAAAAGGAGTCAAGGAAGACCCTGGGTTTAAAGATACGTATATTTATTTTACTATATTAGAATATTTACAAGAAATTGAAGACAAATATATCTTTGTTTGCACTCATGATTTTACTTTAAAAAAAGCTTTAGAAAAACATCAGAATATAATTTTAATTGAAGATTATAATGATTTTATTAAAAAAGGTATTTCCAAAACTCAGGATGAAGATTTCATAAGTCGTCTGAATGAGGGTG
>CAZBLA010000094.1:0-4048 GCA_964492665.1 Microcaldota archaeon | reverse complement strand
CCAATTTCATCCCTTTAAAGGAAATCCCGAGGCTCCGAGTTTAGCTCGGCACAATGAACCGTTTGTTAGCGCTACGATGAACTTCAATACTATTAACTGATTTATAGTAACCACATAAGCCAGCAATTATTTTCTGCTTCCGCTCAGACAAAATTAATCTGTATAGCCATGTAGGAAAAAATTGCTATCTTTTATTTGTTTTTTTTCGGTTTCCTGAATGTTTTTTTGAACGCAAGCTCGGGATTTTCTTCGTCAATAATAGGACTAACAGACCCTTTTGCAAGCTTGCTCCAGTTTGTTTTTCCTGAATATATTAAGCCTTTTTTATGATTTTTAGTAATTTTATTTTCCATAATTTAATCCTCTTTAGTGCTTACATGTTTAAATTTTTTTAAATCCTCATCAGAAAGCAATGGTGCATCAGGGTCAGAATTTGCATTCCTTTCTATTTCTTCTTCTGTCATGTTTTTAAGGCGATCATAGTCTGTTTTTCCGTTGGTGGTATCACCTTTTTTACGCTCTACATTAATTTCTTTAGTCATACATCCTCCTATTTTTATTTCATACTGTAATAAAGTAATTTTTCTTTCTTGCTCGCAGTACGAGCAGAAATCATGCGGCGGGAAGTTTCATTTTTTCTCCATGTATATACTGCTAGTAATATTCCAGGTCTTGCTTCACCAATAACTTGAATTCTTTCCTCACCATATTCATGCCTACCATCTATAGCCTCAATGCGGTTGTCATCATCAAATATAGTAATAGCATCACTGAAATCAATACCGTGTTTGTCTATATTTTTTGAATTCTTATTTTCATCCCACTCAAATAACATTTATATTTCTCCTTTAGTAAGCAACGTTTCGTTAGCAGGCAATTGTTCAGGCAATTGTTAAAACTACGATGAATTTCAATACTACTAACTGATTTTCATTTGCCACATAACTTAAAGTTATTTTCTTGTGTTTTTAACGATCTTTAACATCACGTATTTCCTTGAGAAATGTTACATTATAATTGTTTTTGCCTTTTAGGTCTCTAATAATTTCATTTTTGTGCTAACGTTTTAGCTAACAGGCAACTTTTTCAATGCGCGTTTTTTTGCGCATTGAAAAAGTTGTCCTTGTTTAGCGCCGGGTTAGAATTGACTCGGTAATGACCCTTGGCGACCAACATTCAAATGCCTCTGATTGATTTTAAACATGACGACTTATTATAAATTATTTATGTGCCTGAAAGAATGCTCGAAGAACAAAGGCAAGCCCGTATCGTTTTATCTACTGTGTTTTCTGAAACCGCAGCGGACTGACCAACACCTCTCAAAAATTGAACTTGCCGGTTCATTTTACAGCATGCCGACAGTGAAAATAACACCTTACCTTTATTTGTTTTATGTGCTCATTATCTTTGTATTTAAAACCTTCGCAAAATTCTAACGATGAAGTTCAGCGGCATGTGGAGAAGTGCGGTTTTTTTGTGCAAAATGGCGCGACAGCGACAGCACAAAAAACCGCACTTCTCCACATGTCCGTTGGAACGCCTGGTTATATTTTTGCTTGATTAAATCGTCAAGCACCTATATTATAATAGAGCGACTAGATGCTTGTTCCTAACAGCGAGCTTCTCGTTAGAGACTGGTCGTACCGAATGCCACTAAGGCCAACATTGGATTAAAACATCTGTGTTGGCCTTAATTTTTCCCCATATATCATACACTTGCTTGTCATGCCATTTTGTCGGGACATTTGATGCGTTTTCGTAACGACCCGCCATATAAATCAAAACATCTGCTACTTGAAGAAAGCGACTATGGTGAGAATGGGTGAAATAAACAGTGTCTATCAAACGACCCAGAGGTCTACCGTGGTACATTGGGGTAGATCCTGACACTTTAAAATCAGAAAAATCTATTATTGCTCTAGCTATTTCGTCTTTTTCATAGTCACCAAACACTACACCAAGAGCATTAATTTGTTCTAAATAATCGCAGAATCTTTCCAATATTAGCATTAACCCAAGCCGATACTCAGGTGTAGGATACGTATACTTTTTTCTGTGAGAATTAACATCTATAGATACCATTCTAATCGGTAGTTGGTTATTAATAATAAAAGTCGATATATCTTCAAAAAGCTGTACACGCTCACTTAGTTTTCTTTTTTTGAATTGAGCCTTACCATGAAACATTTCATTTCCATGAAATTCAGTATCTTTTCGTAATGAGCTTGTACCAAAGAAATTGTATTGGATTTGCGTAAGAGTATTCTCCAAATCAATTGCTTTATCTTCAGGTAAAAGAAAACCACCTATAAAAAAATACGGGTTAGAATCTGTGTATTTATTTTCATCGAAATATGCTAAATGCATGTGCTTCCTTCTTTTAAAATATAATGCCCGAGTTGACAGGCGGATTTGCCTAGATAATAGATGACGCGCAGCGGCGTCTGATTATCTAGGCAAATCTGCCTGTCGAACGACTGGTTCGCAGGTAGCGTAGCGAACTGCGCAGCAGGCGTTCGACAGGTCTCCTGTCAACTCGGGCATTCGAAGGTTGCGGAGCGCTAGCGGAGCAACCTTCGAACTTATTAGTATTAGGCGCTTTTGCTTTGCTATCCTGCGGTATTGCACGAAGAATTAAGCAAATTTGCCCGTCAATCACAGAAAACCAATCAATTTGCCTTGATATGTTGATATTAAAAGCATATTAAGGCATATTTGCTTACTATTTATTTGAACTCTATTCCCAAGAAATCACTATGTCAACTCAGAATTCTGGACAATATTTGCTGCCAGAAATGCGTGCTTTGTTCGTTTTCATCAGATGAAGGTGCGGGGGTTTTGCGCTTTTTGCTAGACGACGTCAGTGTGCCAGGCAAGGGGCCTGATATCGGATTTTGGCCAGACGGCGCAGTCGTCTAATGGCAATATTACGCTGGACGGACCCACTGAATTTGTCAGCCACCTCCGGCACGATTACATTGGTCAACGACGTTGACACCGACCTGGCGACGGTGTCGGCGAACCGAATAGCATACTGGATAACTCGACGGTGAAAATTGGCCTGTTTGACGCCTTGCTGGGTTTATCGGGTCAGCAATTGATCGAAGTGGAAAGCTTATCGGAGGTGGTCCGGCGATATTTACCGAAGTGCGTAACTATTATCTGGATGAAATATCGATTCTGTTGCCTGCCGACCCACACTATTACGATAAGAATGAAGACTGACGCTTTGGGGTACGTGGCGTAGACTGATTTAAATGACCATTTACGCCAATGGAAAACCTAAGAAACCTCTGATGCACAAGGGGAATGTAGGACTCGCGAAATTGTGTGAAAGGGAACAGGCTCCTAGGGTAGCATTTGGGCTGCGACCATGCGGTTAAAAAGAATGTTTGGAGAGACCCAGAGTACCAGATCGTCAAATTGGGTATTGCTGTTTGGCGCTAACATGCTGTATGTGCGACTTCTGAAGGTTCGATCATAGTCACTATTTTCCCGCTCATGATGGCTAGGTGAACTCGGCGCTGTGTTTCCTAATAAATTCATGCCGCCGAATTGATTTTTACCGTGAGACACAAAAACAACCGGCGCATCACCAATAAAGTCAACATTATTGCCGTCCCTAACCCTGAGGTTTCTGGTTGTCTTTAACGTAAATAATCTCTGTTGGTCAGAAAATGTTTCCATTACGGCATAAGTAAATCGTGTCCCCCAAGGATCCGCATCTTCTATTCCCAGATCAATCCATGGAATCACACCATGCCAACTTCTGTTTGTACCATCGCCAGCATTGATGCCAGTACAAATATTTCCAGCACGATTTTCTCTGCCATCTGCTGGCATATCGCTATCGGGACAAGGTAAGTAGCCATTCGACAACGCATAACCTATTATTGCCTCGTTAATTTCAGCCAGCACTTTTTTAGTGTCAGATCGTTGATTGTTCTCGATCTGAGTCGAAAGAGGCATTAATAATCCACCCAATAACAAACCTATGACGACGAATACAATCGCCATTTCTATCAGTGTAAATCCTCTGATTTGAGCC
>CAZBLA010000093.1:0-4114 GCA_964492665.1 Microcaldota archaeon | reverse complement strand
GGCATGCAGGGAGTTACGCTCGGAAAGATATACGACACAACAGGTATCGCAAGCCCGCATCGCAGAATCGAGAACATACTCTGCAATCCACAAAGGAGGCCTCTGTTTTTACAGTAGGGGGATGTCACTTATTCTAACTTCTGCATCTCCCCCAGAAACAACTGTTTGGTTTTCATAGAAGCACTATTTAGATTGAATGAATTAAGGGACTTCGCCCCTTAAAAACTATCTTCATCGCAGATAGTTTCCAAATGAAGTTTAGAATATTTTTAGCTGGTGCATTAAGAAGCTATAATTTCACTTTCTGAGCACCATATTTATGTCTTTTATTTCTCCTGTCTTGAATGCTTTCGCAATCTTGTTGAACTCTAAAACAGTCATGCTAGCTCTGTTACCTTTCCTATCTATCAAGGAAACTATCTGTGTTTCTTCATCTAGAATAAACTTTGGACAATTTTCCCCATATCTAGATCCCAAACCATCAACATCATACAATGTTTTTTCTACCATATTTACACCTATAATTATTAAGAATAACTAAATCTTCTGGATTTATAACTAAGACTTATATTGTTAATACGTAAAAATTTATTCATAGGTATTGCTACCTTCAACAGTTCATTCTTTAAATCAATATATTTTGATAAATTTTTGTCTCTAACAATTGGGTATTCTTTCTTGATGAAACGTCCTTCCGAATCATAATCCATAGATATTATTATTTTAGAATCAAACATCCAATAATCCTGAAATCCAAAAATTAAATCTTTAACTTTATCTCTCTCTATAAACAAGAATTCTTCTCCTTTCTCTGCAGCAAATATAGAACCAGTACTAATCCCAAATTTAAGATATTCACTCATTGGTAAATCCAACACCTGTATATCAATTATTCTTACACTTTCTTTTACTTTTTGTTCTATATTACTAAGCCATTCTATGAAATCAGGATATTCAAGAGCATTGAATTTCTCTCTCCGCTTATAACGTTCGAAAGGTTCTTTTTCATAATCCACTAAATAAGTATTAAGCAATTCAAGCCGGAATATTTCATGTCTGGTGTTCTTCCATATCTCATCAAACCCTTTTTGCTTTTCCTCTTTTTCCGTTTTATCTGTCATGCAAATACCCAGTTTATTCCATTTAATACATTATCTATATATTTCAAATCTGATCGGATTATTCTCTACTTCTTCCATCTCAATACGCCATTTTATATACCTATTTGCATTAAATGGCCATTTTCCCACAAGCAGCTCGATCAGTATGCATTGTTCAATAATGGGATATTCGCTTGCCCACGAATCTTTCAAGAAATTGGGACCTCTTTTGTTGAGATTCATACCATCTTTGAAGTTACAAAAATATATTGAATCAAAATTACCTGATGTATCACAAACTACAGAATAGTCAGTTGTTATATCATTTTGCTCATCGTTGATTATCCTCTCGACAAATTTCAAGAATGAATCAGAATGATGATTTTCATTTGGTATTGAATTTACGGTATAAAATAAAAATATGCGCTTATCCGGATCCTGTATTGTAGTAGTGAACTGTTTTATGATTCCTTTTTTCTGTAATTTTCTTATGACATACAAAGCCTTCATCTGTGACACTTCTGTTCTTTCTGCCAAATTTTTCAATTTTATTCTTGAATTTTTAAGTAATTCCTTCAAAATATTTTTTTCGATCTGGTTTATCTCTCTACTATTACTAATTAATTTGCTTCTGATAGGAATGACTCCTTCCACAATGTCGTCAAGTGTTGATGTTTTTACTCTGATCTTGTAATGGGAAAATCCGACTCTAAATTTGAATTCCCAATGGTTATATTCAGTATGATTAAGTCCGATCACATGAAGTATAAGATCAAAATCACCTGTCGCTAAATATGCATTCTGTACGAATGGATCGTTACTTAATACCTTTCGTAGTAGTTTTATAGGAGGCAATTGTCCAAATTTTATTGCGAGTATCCGTGCTTCTGAAAATCCTAATAAGGTAGTGTTTATATCCAAGGTATATTGTAGACCATATTGTTTTTCATAACTTTTAAGGTATTTTGATAATGTATGATGGGATATCCCTAATTCCCGCTCTAGATTTTTTATGGAGATTCTAGAATTTAGATAAAGCTTTCCGAACAAGGTATACGGAAGATGCTTCCTTATATCTTTCCTTTCATTAGATGATGCGGTCATGATATACACAAAATCATAATTATACTTATAAAATTTGTATTAATCAATTAAATTATATAATAATATATCATATTATTTGATTTAAATATTACTTATTGCAATAAGTATTTAAGCTTATCTGAATATAACCCTATTGTTGATAAAATGAAAAATAATATACTTTTTTTCAGAAGCCACTTAGGGCTTCATCACCCCACTTCATATCCTGGTTGATAATATTCTATCCGCCTTAATGATAATGTAACATTAATTTGATGAGAAAGATGCAAAGGAAGATAAAAATATTAATTTTTAGATATTTTTATTTAATGATGAAAATTTTGAAGAACATTAGAAATTAATGGGAAGACAAAAAAATGAAGAAGTTTCGGTAAGTCTATTAAGAAATTTAATAAGAAGTTTGAAAGTCTGTTAATCTTCAAAAACCCAGATTAATATTTTAAGCAATTAGGATATTAATGGAATTGTTATACCTAAAGATTACAGATATGATTGTATGGAACTAAAATTAGAACTACCTCTTCGAAGGAGAAAATATATAAATAAAAGACTGGTTGAAAAATTTATAAAAAACTCATTGATAAAAGATACAAGAATAATCAATATTATAGAAAATGGCAAAAGAAAAGTAATTAGTGTTACTAGAGAAGGAATAGGTACAATAGAGACAAAAAATGGGACATTTTGGTTATTTAATTTCAAGTTGGATGATAAATGGAATAATTATGAAGTTTTGGTCAAAAGTGAAACCCTTATCAATTTTGTACCAAAATTTGTAGAACAAAAGAGTATCCTACTTAGAATAGATTCTGGATGTGAAACTGGTCAGGTGTATGGAGACATAACATGCGAATGTGATAAACAATTACAGTCAACAATTAAATTGATAAATATGGAAGGCGAAGGGATAATAATCCATATACCTTCTCAAGAAGGACGTGGATTAGGCCTAAATTTTAAATTAGCTACATTGTTGGCTGAACGCTATTTATCTTTAGATACCGTAGCTGCAGCTAAACTGTTAGTGAATGACAAAATGATAGATAATAGAACATATATGGGAGCGGTAGCAATACTCAGATATTTTAGAATTAATAATCAATTGCGAGTGATAACAAATAATCCTACAAAACTAGATATTTTTACAGAAAATAAATATGTAATTAAAAGGATTCCGATGGTAATCAAACCAGATAAGTATACCTATAAACATTTAAATGCTAAACAGAAATATTTGGGGCATATAGGATTAATACATAGGTGAAGTCATGGATAGATTAATCGATAAAAGTGGACTTTCTAAACTTGCTACGCATGAAAATTCTGAATTAAAATTTGTATATCAAAGTGGAGATAGGATAAGCCTCAAAAAAGATAAATTCTGGCGGGAAAGAGGAAAAACCTCAAAGTTATTGGACATTAGATGCATTATGTGCGAGGCAAAAGTATTGCTTTATCAGAAGGATGGGAAAGGAAAGTTACATAGATGTTACATAGATAGAATTTATGATCCTCCAAAGTATTCCAATTTGCAGATTGAATTAGAAATAAATACCAAAAATGACATGCCAATTCTAAAATGTCCCAATTGTAATGAGGATATAGGTTATCCGATTCTGCATTGGGAAAATAGACTTGCTTATCGTCTTATATATGGGAAATGGAAAACAAATAAAAGTACTGTGGAGGGGATAGGGTGACAAACATAACTATTGCAAACAGATTAATACATATGATATATCTTAATCATAGTAGAGTATGTTGTGGTCTGGATCCGGATCTTAAAAAGATTCCTATAGAAATTACATCTTGTGGAATAAGAACTGATCAAAAAGTTGAAAAATTTATGAATGAAGTTGTAGACTTAACTATTGAAAAGGTTTGTGCATACAAAATACAAAAAGCATTCT
>CAZBLA010000092.1:0-4121 GCA_964492665.1 Microcaldota archaeon | reverse complement strand
CTCTAGAACTTATTATATCTGCATGCGCATCAAAATAGATTATACCCCATTTTCCTTTTGGTTGTATACCTTTCAACAGCCTATATGTTATGGAGTGGTCTCCACCTATTGCTACTGGTATCTTTTTGCCGGAATATATTTTTGATGCAGTATCCCCCTCTTTTTCGGGCTTGGTGTTTCCCATATCGTACACAGAAGCGGAAAATTTTGATGTTCCGGGCTCAAATATGGATTTTTTATGATCTTTTATTACTGCACCTATCTCATTCTTGCTTACAAAATTCCTAATAGCGTTCGGCGCGTATCTACTTCCTTTCCGATATGCGCTTCCTTTATCGCTGGACACACCAAATATTATAAAATTCGCATCATTATATTTTGAGTTGCTTATTGGTAATCTTGATATATTCTGCAACATAATCACCAAATGATTAATGGCATTCAATGTTTATAATACCTCTTATGAATATTCCATAAAGTCGTCTGCTCTTGCATCAATTTTCCATTCGTTCCGAAAGGAAAACCAGGTATATAAGCTGTTTTCTCTTTTAAAACGGGCTTCGAAAAGAGATTTTTTGTTAGGCGTACATATTTAAGGAATTGATTTGGATTTCCTGCTTTTACTGTTCCTTCCAAAAAATTTTATCCAGATAAATATCAATATTACAACCGAACCGAACATTATAATTTCTCCCAGAAAAGTCGAAAATAAATTGAATTTTTTGAGTATGGAGAATATCGTTACCAAAACAGCCAGGGCAAAGATTAATATTAGGGGTTTATTTGAAACCCTCTGGTCCCCGCTTGAAGTCAGTATCGTTTTTGCCATTTCAGTCACGTCAATTCTTATTAGGTATCAGATAAGACAAGTATATAAATACAAAACACCAGCCGGTTTAACACCAATGTTTATAGTATACAGAAATTAATTGCGGATGGTAAGATTTAATCAATGGTCAAGAATTCTCCAATTTAGTTTGGAATGGATTGACCCACTGATTGTCTATTTTGTAGACTTTTTGGCTGTAATCTATTCAGTTTAACACCAATCCACTTAAAAATATAGATATATGGTTGATACCGGAAGATGTTAATTAATGAAAAGGTATACTAAATCTGGTAAAGATTTTTATTATAATAGGGGTATTATAATTGTATGAAGGACAATAACATTTATTTAAAGGGAGAAGAAAAATTTGGATTTTTTACTTCTTATCTATATGGTTTTAGTAGATTGATACCAACATTCAAAAAATTTCATTTGTTTGTTATAGCAGATATACTTGAAAATAACTTTAAAAACATTCTCGATATTGGTTGTGGCAATGGTTATTTACTCAATGAAATTGTAAAACGACGCAAAGATACATACGCTGTTGGGATTGATCCCTCACGATATATGTTAAAACATGCTGAAAAACTTACGGCCAAAAATAAGTTATCAGACAATATAAAATTTGTTCTTGGTTCAAATAGAACACTTCTTGATGAGAAGTTTGATTTTATCTATACCAGTATGTCATTCCACCATTGGAAAGATAGAGAGTTATCAATTGTTCCGATCATAAGTACACTTAATAGCAAAAGTACATTCAACATATATGAAATGGAAAACAAAAAAAGATTTGCAGATAGGATATCGGGACAGCATAAGATGAAATCAACGGATTTTCAAGAGATAGAAAAAAGCTTGAATATACCTCCAGTTGATTTACTGCAAAAAAATAATTTTATACGTGCTAGTTTCAGAAGAGAATAGACATAGAAAGCATTAAGTTTACCGTGCTTGGATTTTCGACATAGAAAAATAGATACGACTGGAAAAAAGTTTATATTGTATCCATCCGCTAAAAGGTATTTAGGTAATTTCAGCATCCACCATTCTCATAATATCTCAGTGGATGAGTGGATATAACATAGGATATTATTGCCATATTGCACTTGCTATTAAATTGGAGGTTGTATTAAGTTGTGGTAGTTGAAAAATATATAGTTTTAACTTATTATACTATTATTAGATTGCTATATAAAGATGAATAGAGGTAACACAGGGAAATAAAAATATCAGAAAATCTTTTGGGATGTAATACTAGTTATATGATATACTGTGTACAAATCCAATATTAATATTGTGCTAACAATTGGTATATATTAGAGTGATACAATTGCTGATGATTTACAACACACTTAACAGAAAGAAGGATGAATTCAAGCCAATCACAGAAGGTAGAGTTAATATCTTCTTCTGCGGACTTACAGTGTATGATGATTCACATCTCGGACATGCTAAAGCTTTCATAAACTTTGATGTTATCGTAAGATGGATCCGTTATATAGGATATGATGTGACATATGTACAGAACATAACAGATGTTGATGATAAGATAATAACTAGAGCATATGAAAGACATATTGGACCAATGGAGCTATCAAGATACTATGAAAAACGATTCCTTCAAGATCTCAAAGCCATAGGTGTTAGAAAAAGTATTAATATGCTGCCCAGATCGCATGATTATATCGAAGCAATAAACAAACAGATTCAGTTGCTGATTAACAATGGATTCGCTTATTATTTGGATGGTGATATATATTATGATGTGCTCAAATTCAAGGATTACACCAAACTATCAGGCATGAAGCTTGAAGAGCTAAAAAAACACAGGATAGAACCAAAAGAAGGAAAACATAATCAATATGACTTTGCCCTCTGGAAAACAACAAAGCCGGGAGAGCCTTGCTGGAAGATAGAATTAAGTATAGATGATAAAAGGATAGTCACTGAAGGGAGACCAGGATGGCATATAGAGGATACAGCAATAACATCAGAGATTTTTGGCCCTGAATATGACATACACGGCGGTGCTAATGAATTGATATTCCCCCACCATACCAATGAGATTGCACAGGCAGAAGCCGCTTTCGGAACAAAGCCTTTTGTCCATTACTGGATTCATGTCGGGGTTTTTAAAGTTGATGGAAAGAAGATGAGCAAAAGTTTAGGTAACTTCATCACCATACGTTCTGCTCTTGAAAAACATAATAAGGAAGCATTAAGATTATTGTTCTGCACAACCCATTACAGGAAGGATGTTAATTATTCTGAAGCAGCAATCTATGAAGCCGAAAAGAGGTTAGGCCAACTTTATACAGCATTAAATGTGTTTTACAACATGAAAGAAGAGGATAATGGAAAAAATGATGTGGAAATGGGGGATATCATTAACACATTCAAAAGAAGATTCATAGATACGATGAATAATGATTTCAATACACCATTTGCGGTATTGACTTTTACCTCAACACTAAACAGATTAAGAGCATTTGCTGAAGACAATGATTCTATAGGCCGACGTATAAAGAAGGATGTGATTGATGTAATATTAGAATTTGGAGGGATATTTGGTATATTAGAAAGCGATTGTTACAAGAGACCGGCATCGAAAGAGGTGGTTGAACTGCTGAATGAGAGAAGCAATCTAAGAGAAATGAAGAAGTTTTCTGAATCCGATTTAATAAGAGAGAAGTTAAATAGGGATTATCATGTCTTAGTGGAGGATACGGAAAAAGAACAGAAATGGTATTATGATGTGAATGCTTTGCTTCAGGAGGGAACAAGCACTGCAAAACATGATGGAACAACTTGATAATGGTATCATCTCCTACTTAAAAATAGAGACTTCCTCCGCAGAGATTGCAGAGTAAGTTTTCGGGTTCTGCGATGCGGATTGCGATAGTTGTATCGTGGAGATCATATCTCCCTTACAGAATATCTTGCTGTAGGTTTTGATTGCAGTTCTCAATCTTCTAGTTTCTCTATTTTGAAAGATATGATTATTAATTTGTTGTAATATGCAATTCATCTACGACTCGGAAGTCAGGTATTTTTGCCCTACGAGTAAAAAACAAATCCGATCATTTATCGTTTTCTGAAAATCCCCAATCATTGTTATCGTAAAGTCCTGCGTATAGATTGATAGTTCTCTCTATTGCTGCATCATATTTTCCCTTGACTCCATTCGAATCCTCCTTTATACTACCATTTAATGATGTATCTATTTGTTCCTTGATTATATCAAAAACACCCACTGAACGAACAAGAAGTGACATCCTCCTACACC
>CAZBLA010000091.1:0-4125 GCA_964492665.1 Microcaldota archaeon | reverse complement strand
TATGTTTATTGATGCGTTTTCTCTATCGATCCGGCAATTCGCAAGAATAAGCCTCTACTTTTGGGTAGAAGAGGATGCTGCAATTATATTCCTTCAGGAATCTCAAGTTTTTTTATTTCTACCTTGTTTATTTGAGAGATGTGCTTTATCTTTGATGCAATATCCATCTGCAATCTTTTTTCTATAACTTCTTTAACGATATCAGTTGCATTCGTCTCACTGAAATGTTTCTCTAGAATTTCTTTAATCTCTTTTCTTATCCCGATTGTTCGGGTTTTCGGTATCCTTCCATTCACTATGGTTATAGATTTCACAACCATTTTGATCCCATCTTTTGTAGTTAAAGGCAATACCAATTCTGATATGGTTTTATGCCTTCTCGCCAGAGACCGTATATAACTATACAGCTGTTCTACAAGGATTAATTTTGTCTGTACTGATTCTCCCTTCACGGAATATACTCTCAATTTCACATTGGTATACATATGTGCGGAATTGTTGGTTAATGAAAAAAGGTCTGTAATTATATTCCTTGATATTACAGAATTTTCATTATTTGCTGGTATTTCTCCTATTACTCTCTCATCAAATACTTTTGGTGCGGTCACTGTGAACCATTTCTTAAGTTTCCAATTGCCTACTTTTCCTTTTGTCATATGATCAGAATCTTCCTTTTGTTATAAGCTCTGCTTGCTTCAAATCATACCTCCATTTAGCGGGAAGTACTCCTTGTCCTATATAATATTTGGTCAGCCTCCATATCTTTGATTCTGCTCTCCTTAGGTTGAGCGCATTGCTTTTGTCTTGCTTGTTGGCTTGCAGATGTTTGTTGAGATTTACAGCTTTTGACATCAGATTCAAAAGATCCTCAGGCATCTTGCCCGCAAGATTCTTCTCCTTCAGAAATGCAGTCAATCTTTTTCCCAAAACAACCTTTGGATACAATATGCCATGTTTCCTCTTCAGTTTCTCTCCTATCATTGCAGGATTTATTCCTTGTTTCGCATACTGCTCAATCAAACTCTCTACTTCGTCTTTGTTGATAGGTAGATCCATAATTGTACCTTCTTCTATTATGGGTTTCCTTGATTTGGATTTTCCATGTCTTTTAGTGTGCATTCTTGCCATTAAACCACAAAATTATAATTCTATAGATACTGATAAGTCTTTACTCTTATTTATATGTATAGATTTAGATTTACAGATATTTTCAAGTTCCTCTTTTGCTATTGAAACTACGTTATAATATGACGTAGGAACATTTATATTCATTCTTGTTATCTCTTTGTTCAAAGCCATCCTCTTCTGGGCTTTCTGTCTTCTTACTTCTCCTATTATGATATTGAGGAATGCTCCTGCATCTTCATATTCCATATCAATTATCGCGCTTTTGAATATCAGACCATTTATTATATAATCCGCTTTTGATTCCCGTTCTTTGTACACCGGAAAAGTTTTGGTGAATATGCTTTTTTTGCTGAACATTGAATTTATCTCTTCTGCAACATGTGGTATTATAGGTGCTAACAGTTTTAATGAAACATCAAGGACATGCATCAGCGTGAATGCAGCAGCCTTCTTCTTTTTTAGACTAACTTTAGAGTCATCTCTTAATTTATATTTGACATCTTCTATATAATAATCACAGAATTCATGCCAATAGAAATTTATCAGTTTATTCGAAACATCAAAAAGATTTGATGCGTCATATGCGTTATCAATCTGTTTTATGGTCTCGTTCAATCTATTCAATATCCATAGATCAAATACTCCAAAAGTTTTATGCGGTTCCTCCTTCGGTAATTTTACTTTGGTCAGGATATTCTTTATGAAAAGTGCAGAATTGTATATCTTTGTTATGAAGCTTTTGTTGAAATCCACTTCTCCATAGGAGAATGGTTTATCTTTATTTGTTCCTCCGCTAGATGCGACCCATAGTCGAACGGAATCTATAGAATAATCATCCATTAGAGCAATAGGTGATATTCCTGTTCCTTCGCTCTTATGCATCGCTTTTCCTTCCTCATTCAATATCATTCCATGTACGATTATATTCTCGAATGGTTTCTTTTCCGTAAGCATGTATGTTCTGTATATTGTATAAAAGGCCCATGTCCGTATTATGTCAGTGCCTTGTATCCTTATTGAATTAGGGAACGCTGCTTCAAAGAGTTTCTTATTTTCTGGCCATCCTGCTATTACCATAGGCGATATAGAGGAATCGACCCACACGTCGCAGACGTCTTTTTCTCCGATTATATTGGTTGAATTACATTTCCTACATATTTCTATTGGTGGATGCGCAGAAACAGGATTTATGGGTAATGAATCTTTTTTTGCTGGTATTATTTCTCCGCAATCATTGCAATACCAGAAGGGTATGGGAGTTCCAAAAATCCTATTTCTGGATATATTCCAATCCCATTCTATATAATTAGTCCAATCTATAAGCATCTGAAGCCGTGAATTATGATTCCATTTTATCTGTGATGCCATTTCTTTTATTTTATTCGCAAATTTAACAGTCTTCATAAACCATTGGATGTAGGACATAAGTTCTATTTCTTTAGAACAGCGATCGTGAGTTTTCACTGTGTGTTTGATATCTTCTTGTTTTATTAGTGCACCAGTATCATCCAATTTTTTTAGTATTGCAACTCTGGCTTCTGGTATGGCCATACCGGAGAATTCTCCGGCATTTTTCAGCTTACCTGATTCATCTAAAGAAACAACCATATTGAGACCATGTAGATAATACATGCTTATGTCATTCTTGTCTCCAAAGGTACATACCATATTTGCTCCTGTACCCAAATCTTTGTCTATCAATCTGTCGGATATTATTTTTACTTCTTTCCCAAATATCGGAGTAATGACAGTTTTTCCTATGAATTTTTTATATTTTGGATCATTAGGATTTACAGACAGAGCGACACATGCATGTAATAGTTCTGGCCTCGTTGTGGCTATTTCTATGGTTTTTGGTTTGGAGCCTTTCCTACTTTTCAGCATGAATTTTATGTAGTTGAATTTTGTGTCTTTTTCAATCTCGGTTATCTCTTCTCTTGCTATAGAACTTTTGCAGTTAGGACACCACCATACAGGATGGGCTGCCCTGTATATATGTCCTTTTTCGAACATTTTGATTAGTGATAATTGTACTTTTGCCTTGTATTCGTTTGACATGGTTATGTATTCTAAACTTTCATCAAATGATGCTCCGAGACGCATCATTTGTCCTTTGAGCAATTTTATGTTTTCATTGGCAAGATTAACACATTTCTCATAGAATTCGTCTCTATGCATATCTTTGCCATATTTCTTTTCCACTTCTAGTTCTATTGGAAAACCTTGTGTATCCCATCCTTGCGGATATAGAACATTATAACCTTTCATCCTTTTGTATCTCGCTATGCTGTCTATGTATACGACCCAGAATGCCTGCCCCATATGCATCTCCCCTGTTGGATTTGGAGGCGGAGTGTCTATTACATATAACGGTCGTTTTTTATCGTTTCTATCAAATTTAAACATTTTGTTATCTATCCAGTAAGAGTTCCACTTCTCTTCAGATTTGGGGTCATACATATACATCAGCAACATACAGTTAGATTAGAAATCAATCTTTATTCTCTTTGACAAGTGATGTTTATAATCCTTATCCTTCGAAAAGCAGAATCAAGGAGCAGTATAACCGCCGTACCAATGGGATTCGAACGTAACATTCTCGTTTACTTCTGCATTGTTGCCGTTGCCCGAATAGTCTTTTCCATTACCATTGAGCGGCCACCATCCGACAAGGTTGTTGATGTTTATGGGAGCGCCGCCTATTCCTTCCTTGTAGAGTGCTTGTACGTCAGCTCCAGACAAGGAAGTATTGTATATTTGTACATTCGCCATTGATGCATTTGTAGTTACTGGAAGACCATATGCTAATATATTAAAATTTGTAATACCTATAAGCGGACCATTCCATGTAACTGCTGTTCCAGGATTTCCATTCAGATACAGTATAGCAAGTTTAGAGCTTGTTGATAAGGTTAAAGATTCAAACACCCAGATATTTGGAACGTTTAAACCAGAAGGACCAAGTATTTGAATACTACCCTGACTATAACAAGAATA
>CAZBLA010000090.1:0-4157 GCA_964492665.1 Microcaldota archaeon | reverse complement strand
AACACAAGAATGCAGCAATTGCGGAACCATCAAAGAAGGTATAAATAGGATAGTTCTCGGCATAGAAACCTACATCTGCAACAGATGCGGATTGCAGATCGATAGGGAAAACGCATCAATAAACATACCCAATAGAGATACTGCAGGGCATGCAGGAAGCTGCGCTCGGGAGATATGACCTCTACGACACAACAGGTATCGCAAGCCGCACCGCAGAACCTACCTTACAATCCGCAGAGGAAGCCCCTACTTTTACAGTAGGGGAGGATATCACAAATACTACTACAAAAACCATCTAATTACACTAACACTATTGTTTATATATGGAAAAACTATCCACTCTGCATTGTGCAAGTATACACTCACTGAATCTGTAGATTATCAAAAGATAAATCCATAAACGCATTAATCAACATACCCAAAAACTTCCAATCCATTATATAAACATAATATTTCGAAAGATAAATATCCTTATATAATCCCTACAACAGTAACTAATACAGAATGATTTAATGAAAATAGCTTTTGTATATGATTGTCCTTATCCATGGAGTACAGGAGGTATAGAAGTCATCAAGAATAAAGAAGCTGAAGAGCTTGCTAAAGATAATGAAATACATTTCTTTACTATGCAATGGAAAGGTATGCACAAGACAACAATAAGAAATAATGTTATATATCATGCATGGTATCCTGCATCTGCAACTACAATATACAAAAAAGGCAAAAGGTCACTAATGAAAGCGATAGCATTCAGTCTGGGAATGGTTAGATTATTCAAATACAGATTTGATGTGGTTGTGATAGATCAATTTCCTTACCTCCACATACCTATAGTCCTATTATATTCCAAACTCACCGGATGCAAATTAATTATGGAAGTTTCCGAGGTATGGGATAAAAAATATTGGCAATCTTATCTAGGCACATTCGGTTTAATAGCATATAAATTCACGAGATTTTTTGTTAGATATGCAGATATCTACATCACTAACTCCTCCACTACAAAAACTAAATTACATTCTCTTGGAATAGACAAAAACAAAATAAAGATCTTCGCCCCTGTTATTGTAGAAAAAGAAATAGAAATAACAAGGAAGAATATAAAAGAAAAAAGTCTCAGAATTATCTTTTCTGGAAGGTTTGTAAAAGAAAAAAGGATAGATAAATGGATAAATGTTATAAAACTTATTTCTAGACGTATGCAAGGAATAGAAGGGATTATAATCGGAGAAGGTGTTGAAAAAGACAAGATAGTCAAACTGATAAAAAAGAACAATCTTGAAAAAGTAATAACTATCAAACCTTTCTTCAAGGACAAAAAGACATTATACAACTATATAGCAAAATCTTCAATTTTTCTAAATATGTCTGAAAGAGAAGGTCTTAGTATAATAACAATCGAATCATTATTACTCGGAACCACAGTCATACTACCAACTTATTCTCCTATACCAAAAGAAATAAAATCTAAATGTATCGTTTGCAAAGAGGAAGAAATTCCCAATAAAATATTAAATATACTTATAAATTATCGGACAACTCCCACTTTTACTACCAGATTACTCAAACAATATTCATCATCAAATATAATCCATTTTTTTTCAGAGTTATATGATGAACTGGACAGGGGGCATCCCTAACATTCATATTATCCATAATAATCAATCATTTCTTATCATAATATTCTCTAATTTCACGGTATTGTATATGATACGGATTCAATATCGAAGTTACAACTGCTTCCGCCAATTTTATATTAGTTATCATAAAAATATCCTTCTGAACAGCCATCCTTCTTATTTCAAAACCATCCCTTACTGATCCTGATTTCATCGTAGGAGTATTTATAATCATCGAGATATTTTTTGTTGAAATTATACTGTCTATCTTCGGTTCATCAAAATCACCAATTTTATATATTATCCTAGATTCTACGCCCTTCTCTTTTAGGAAATGGTTAGTACCCGGAGTCGAATAAATTTTCAGTCCGTGTTTATCAAGTATCCTAGCACAGTTAAGAACAGCTTCTTTATCCTTGTCATTTACTGTTATAATAACCGCGTTAGAAAGTCTAAAGTTATTTTTGAATATTTTTACAGCTTTAACAATCGCTTCCTCAAATGTGATACCAGCTCCCATCCCTTCACCTGTAGATTTCATTTCAAGACCTAAAATAGTATCAAGATCCGAAAATCCTCTAAATGAAAAGATAGGAATTTTCACAAAATAAGAGACAGTTCTCCCATCTTTCATATTAAGAGGAAAACCAAGAATTGCTTTTATGCCATAAGATACCCAATCTACTCCTGTCGCTTTCGAAACAAAAGGCAAAGATCTACTTGATCTAGCATTGAGTTCTATTATATATATGCTACCATCTCTTATTGCAATCTGAAGATTGGATATTCCTATAAGGTGAAAATGTTTTGCGAGTGCTGTTACCATCTCCTTAATTCTTTTATATATCTCTGGTTTTATAATATCAGGACCAATGACCATTGTCGCATCACCGGAATGTGTTCCCGCCTCTTCTATATGAACGGAGATTCCACATATCACCCCTTCTTTTCCATCTGATATAAAATCAACGTCAATCTCTGTCGCATTATTAATATATTCACTTATGAGTATAGGTTGATCAGGTCTAGATTCAAACAAAAAGTTAACTCTTTCTTTTAAAATATTTTTATCATACATAACACTCATAGATCTTCCTCCTATAATAAAACTTGATCTTGTGATCACCGGCAGTTTTATGATATCTATTTTTTCATCAATCTCCTGTTTTTTATTTATAATCACAAACTCTGGCTGTTTCATCTTGAGCATATTAAGATGATTTGCAAATACTGTCCTTTTTTCAATTTTATCTATATCGGACGAATCAGTACCAAGAATTATCTGTTTTCCAAAAAGTTTTGAAAGATTCAGTGCTAAATTCTGTCCTGTCTGTCCCGAGAATTGGATGATAATGCCTTTTGGTTTTTCTCTACTAATAACATTCGAAATATGTTCAAGAGTCAACGGTTCAAAATAAAGATAATCAGATACATCAAAATCTGTAGAAACTGTTTCAGGATTACAGTTTATCATTATTGTTAAATAATTAAGGCGTTTAAGTGTTTGTATAGCCTTTACTGATCCATAATCAAATTCAAGACCTTGCGATATTCTATTTGATCCAGAACCTATAATTATTACTTTCTCCCTTTTTTCCTTAATAATATCAAATTCGTTCTCCGATTCATATGTTGAATAAAGATAGGGAGTTTTTGCCTCAAACTCACCGGAACATGTATCTATTGTTTTATATACTGGAATTATATTCCTTGTCATCCTTTCTCTTATTATAGATAAAACCGATATTCCAATAAACCGGGATATTATATCATCTGATATTCCAAGTATCTTATACTCCTTTAAATTATTGGGAATTTCTCCAATTCTAAGTTTACGGAGAAGTTTTATTATGTTATTGAATTTATAAACAAAATATTGGTCATAACCACTCAATTCAACAATTCTATCTATATCATAATCCCTAAAAAGTGCTTCAAAAACAGCAAAAATCATCCTGTCCGTATGAGACGAAAAAATCTTATCCAACTTTTCATCATGTGAGAATACTCTAATATCTCTAGATTCATCAATATCCAAAGATGCAAGAGATTTCATAAACGCTTCTTCAAACGTTCTACCAATTCCCATGACTTCCCCTATAGATTTCATTTGAACCCCAATCGATCTATCAACATCGAACGAATCAAATGGCCATCTGGGGATCTTTACTGTTATATAATCAAGAGATGGTTCAAATGCTACGAATGTATTCTTGGTTATAGGATTTAATATCTCATTGAGATTATATCCAAGAGCGATCTTGGTTGAAACTCTTGCTATTGGATATCCACTAGCTTTAGATGCAAGCGCCGATGATCTGGAAGTGCGCGGGTTCACTTCTATAATATAATACTCTCCTGTATGCTGATCAAGCGCAAATTGGATATTGCATGCTCCCTTTATATCTAAAGCATTAACAACTTTCAATGCTGACGATCTTAATATATTATATTCTATATCACTCAGAGTCTGCGAAGGAACTACAACAATACTCTCTCCAGTATGTATTCCCACAGAATCAAGATTTTCCATAT
>CAZBLA010000089.1:3006-4211 GCA_964492665.1 Microcaldota archaeon | reverse complement strand
GCATGGCTGTTGAAATCCGATAGTAGTGTCCTCCAGCAGCATCGACTGGTATCTTGACAATTGAGGTAGATTTGCACTTCTCGAGGCTAAATCCAATTCCAAACAGGAATTTTCATGATAATCAATAAATATTGACATCTTCCATCCGTAAACGGCATGGAAATTCTATGCATCATATGCGATAACGCATTCGCAAAGAATATGTTTTATCAATTCTCAATTTCTCGATACGACCCGCATTTCCTATTGAAATGTATTGGCCATATCTGCCTGAGCATGAATTTCCCTATTTTAAGGATAGCTCTTTTGAGTATGTTTGTAGATGATATATAACTAAATCATGCACAGTCTGTTTTCTGCGTTCTATATTTATATATGTTGCGGTTTGTTCCCATTCCACAATTGAAATCGTCTTTTCTTTGCTAATCAATGGTAAGGTAATATTAGTTATAGGGATAAGGTATTTATACCTTGTTGTTTTTCTAATGGACTTTTTATTCGTATGGCAGGAATACCGCGACTTCCGACTCGCAGACGAATCACATATTACAATAACTCGATAACCCTAGTTTTCAGAACAGAAAAACTGGCAGGTTGAGAACTGCAGTCAAAACCTACAAAAAATCATGTAACTGTGGGACCGGACACTCCAAAGTTTTTTACATTATATGGTTTTCGGCATAGAAACCTGCATCTACAACACAGATTGCAGATCGATAGGGAAAACGCATCAATAAACATACTCAACAGAGCTACTGCAGGGCATCAGGAAGCTGCGTTCGGGAGATATACGACACAACAGGTATAAACAAGTATCTCAAGCCGCACCGCAGAACCTACCTTACAATCCGCAGAATAAGCCCTACTGTTTAAGCAGGGGAAGATGCCACCATAAGATATGTTAAACAAATATCAACTATCTAATTTGATTAATGGATCTGATATCCTTAATTCGATTAGAAACAGCTAAATGCAGAGTGTTCATCTAAGGCAAAAGCATCCCATAATACGGCGGTATTAAAATTCACATTTCCACAAAGTATTTAATTTCATAAGGATTAACAGTATCTGATAAGATGAAAGCAAGAAAGCCGAATATTGTGGTAATGGTGCTGGATACAGTAAGATTTGATGTATTTAGTACAGTATTCAAGAAAATGAAAAACGATTTCGACAAATTAGGCGGGGGGGGGGAAGAGTTCAAA
>CAZBLA010000089.1:0-2996 GCA_964492665.1 Microcaldota archaeon | reverse complement strand
TAAGTATTACATGAAAATATTAGGATTTGATCTTAGGATAAAAAAAATTGAAAATGGATTGGAAGAATTGAGGCGGGGGGGGGGAAGAGTTCAAATCAATAGATAAATGCATTGCACCTGCATCATGGACCCTGCCTTCACATGCTTCACTATTCACAGGTATGTACCCAAGTGAACATGGTACGCATGAAACAAAGACAATAAAACTGTTGGATATTGATGATATAAAACTAAAGAAGGATACTTTTCTAAGCAGCCTTAAAGTAAGAGGTTACAAAACATATGCGATATCCGCCAATCCCCTCGTTTCTCCAATCTATGGCTTCACAGGCTTTGACATTTTCAAGGAAGAAACATATTTTACAAATCTAAAATTATTAGATATAAAAAGTCCAAACATAGAAACTCCAAAAAAGCTTAAGCCATTGATTACAAAGTACGCAGAAAAATATGGTGAAAGCTTCTTTAAGATTGGTATTGCCATGCTAAGAGATGATCCATCAAATATAAAGGAGATAATACATCTTCCTTTAGTTGGTATCTTGACACTTAGGAATATTATAAGAAAATTTAAAATAAAAACATTAAACGATTGGCCACTTGAAAAAGGCGGCATGAATGCAATCAAAAATTTCAGATCATTTAACGTAAAAGAACCATTTTTCTTTTTCATCAACTTTATGGAGGCACATGAACCTTATATAGATAAAAAGAGTATGGATTTTAATGTATCTATAAGTTTTCTTAAAAAACAACCTTCAAAAAGCCTTGTCAATCTGTGGAAACAGAAATATACAAGTGGTGTTGAAAAAGCTCTGAACTATGCATACAATCTTTCTAAACATATACTCGAGAACTACAACAACACGATTATAATAATAACATCAGATCACGGACAAGAATTTGGAGAGTATGATTCTTATGGCCATCCTAGTTTTAGGCTTGATGATGAATTAGTACATGTACCTCTTATTATACATCTACCTAAAGGTTTTGATTATGTAAAAAGTAGTTCGTATGCATCTTTAGTAAATGTAAGGAACTTTATCAATTCCGCATCAAAAAACAATATAAAAAGTATGGAAAAACTTTATTCAAAAACTGTGTATTCGGAAAGTTTTGCATCAACTATTAAAAGTTATCATTTCAAGAAAAATGAAATAAACTTAAAGAAACTAAAAAAAGTTAATAAAAGTAAATATCATAAAAGGATGTTTAAAAGTTAGAGTTCATTAAATTTATAATCAAAAATTTTCAGATAAAGTAATGAATAAATATCATAAAAGGACATTTAGAGGATAAATTTATTTAAATTTATAACTAAATTCTTTTATATAAAATAGGTAGTAAACAAATTTAATATTTAGGTAGATTATAATAATATAATTAGTATTATATCTGTTGATATTTTTTAGTATATACCAACCATAACACTAATAAATTATAATTATTATCGATGAAATAGGTTATTATATGGAACATATAAACGCAAAGAAGAACACACCGATTTTTGTATATTACTATTCAAAGATGAAAAAGTTTAATAAATTTCATGATCTATCCGTAGTAAAAAAATTAATCAAAAACTGGCAAGATGTTATCCTTTTCAGAATTGGAATCAAGAAACAGATTACAATACATCTCCGAACCAAAGGGGGGGGGGATAGTTGGAAAGTGAATAATACAAAAGATTATGAAAAATTTTGGTATAGTAAACTATTTTTTAATTATCTCAAAGAAAAATTTAAAAATCGGATTAAGATTAAAAATAATATAATGAAAATAAAAAAGTTCAATCAAGAAATTGGATTTTATTTTAAGGATATAAAGCAATTCCTAAATACTTTAGGTTTGATAGAAGAAAATTTTATTAGTGAACAATATAAAGATTTAGATGTAAAAAATAAGATTGTTATAGACATCGGTGCAAATATTGGAGATACTGCTATATACTTCGCATTAAAAGGAGCAAAACACGTCTATGCTTTTGAACCATATCCATATTCTTATAATCTAGCTCAACATAATATAAAAACAAATAAACTTCAAAATAAAATTACAATCTTAAATGAAGGATGTGGAGGGGAGAGCAACAAAATAAGAATAAAACAAGATTACAAAAATTATGGAGGCACAGATTTAAAAGAATTCAAGAATGGGAAGATTATACCAATAACAACTTTAGGAGATATAATGAATCGCTTCAAGATAAACAATGCTGTTTTAAAGGTTGATTGTGAAGGCTGTGAATATGGGATAATATTAAAATCAAAAAAAGAAACGCTGAGAAAGTTCAAAAGTATAATGATTGAAGCACATTATGGATATGTAAATTTAGAGAAAAAATTGAAGAATGCAGGTTTTACAACTAACCATACAATTCCAACGGCTGGAACTAATCAAGTTGCAGAGAACCAAAATATGGTAGTAAATATAATAACTTCTAAAAGATTATAAACTTTAATGACAAGTAATGAATATAACTATACCTAAAATTATAGGTATATGGGAAGGTATTTACCTAATCCGAATTTATTTTCTAACCAAGAACTACCAAACAGTAATTGGTGATAAATCCTACACTTTTCAAATAATATAAACTGTAATCTATTGGATTACCTTTAAATATATAAAATTGAAATTAAAAAGTTTGCATTTGGTTCATATAACTATTTCTGTAATTATTTAAATAACATATAACCTTTAAGAAAGTTTGTAAACTGCCAACATTTTCATTTATCATTTAACTCACTGAACATTTTATCAATTTTTGGTATTATTATTTTAGAATCATATCTCTTTTCAATTTCTTTTATTATACTTTTTTTAATTGAAATATATTTAATATAATCATTGCACCATAAATCATAATAATAAATTATTTGTCTTGCAAATTTATCAACATCAAACGGTTTTATTAATTTACCCTGCATTTTTGTAGTCAGTAGTTCCGAATCCTTCAGGTAAAATGAGATAGTTCCACTAATCCTAGGGAT